>JBAZKX010000009.1:0-14850 GCA_041650575.1 Desulfobaccales bacterium | reverse complement strand
GGCGGCCATCGGCTTCTGCTTCGGGGGCACTACCGTCCTGGAACTGGCCTACTCCGGGGCCGATCTCGCCGGGGTGGTGAGCTTTCACGGCGGCCTGCCCAAGACCCGGCCCGAGGACCTGAAGCGCCTCAAGGCCGCGATCCTGGTGCTCCACGGCGCCGACGACACCCATGTGCCCCCGGCTGATATCAACGCCTTTCAGCAGGCCATGCGCCAGGCCGGGGCGGACTGGCAGATGGTCTTCTTCAGCGGCGCGGTGCACGGCTACATGAACGCGGCGAACGGGGCGGACAAAGCCTCCGGCGTCGCCTATGACGCCCGGGCCGCCCGGCGCTCCTGGAAATATATGCGGGACTTTTTCCAGGAATTCCTGAAGGTCAAGGGACGCGATTGAATATCGGGCCGGGGAGGGGGCCGTGGAAGCATAAAAAGGATCGCCGTTGTCACCCCTGGGCTATGCAGATAGACTTTAAGCCGGGGAGCACCTGCTGCTGAAAAACTGCCAATTTCTTCAATTATAATTCTGATCTGACCAAAGGATAAGGTCCTTCACTCATCCAAAATGACAAAAATATCTTTTAATAAACTTTTTGAGAAATAAATACTAAGGAAAAGATAGCCAATACACTCGGTTCGGCTGTGCCAAGTCTTTCATCCAATAAATTCTGCAAATCTCCCTCTCATGTGGACCCCTAAACCGGTTCTTTTTCAGAGCATCAGTCTGTAAGTACTACTTAACCTACTGGGTCTTGTCCATTGAGATAGGCTTGTTCTTGATTTTTATTCATTATTAGGATTAAAATGGATTATTGGTTTGATATTAAAGATATAAATTAAGAAATTCTAATTATAATAAATAAAATAATAATTTAAAATAAATTGCCAAGGAGAAACGTTGCCTCTCCCCCTTAAATTTTTGCTGCCTCAATTGAGGATCAGTTCAAGAGGTCACCCCTCGAGCCCCCCCATGACCCTGGAGACGCAAACTTGCGACCGCTGAGGATTGACTGAGGAAAGTTAAAAAATCCTGTCCCCATGGATGGGGATTGCCTGCACAAGGAGGGGCAGCCAGATGATTATAGAGAGGGAATTAAAGGGGAACATACCCGGACTCCTCATAGACAAAGCGGGAAAGACTCTGGCAAAGGAGAGGTTGAGAAGGTTTAATGAGTGCTTTTTAAGCCTTGGTACTGACCCAGAACAAAATATCAACCGCCTTGTGGCGCTCTGCGGAGAACTCCTGGGAGGTACATGCGCGCTTTACAATCGTCTTGAAGGGAGCATGCTTTGCTCGGTTGGCCAATGGAACACCCCCGCTGATTACGATCCCATATCCTCTCCACAGGGCCACATCTGCTATGACGTAATTCAACGAGACGAGGTGGCACCAATGGTGGTTCGCCACTTATCCGAAACCTCATACGCTCAAACCGACCCAAATGTGCGCAATTACAATTTGCAAACTTATATCGGTTATCCGGTTAAATTCGGGGCAGAATCCATAGGATCGCTATGTGTTGTTTATCAAGAAGACGTTAAACCCGATGAAGACGATCTAAAGTTGATCGGGGCTATTGCCACTGCTATCAGTATTGAAGAAAACCGCAGATTGGCCGCAAAGGAATTGCGGGAGACTATCCACCGCTACCGATTGCTCGTTGAGACTATGAGCGAAGGACTTGCCTTGGCGGACGTGAATTATGTGTTCGCCTATGTCAATAATAGGTTTTGCGAAATGCTCGGATACCAGCGGGAAGAATTAATAGGACATCATTTTACAGAGTTTGTTTCGGACGATTACCAGAAATTTTTGAAGAAACAGATAGCCAAGAGAAAATCAGGCCAGGCGGAGAGATATGAGTTAGCCTGGGTGGGAAAAAACGGCCGCAAAATCTATACCCTTATATCTCCTAAGGGCCTTTATGATACTGACGGGAGTTTCATCGGCAGCCTGGGTGTTCTTACTGACATTAGCGATCGCAAGCAAGCCGAGGAGGCTCTGCAGAAAGCTCGTGACGAACTGGAACGTCGTGTGAAGCGGCGTACCTCGGCGCTCTTAAAAGCTAATGAAGAGCTCTTGCGGGAGATAAATGAGCGCCTCAAGGCGGAAGAGGCTCTCAAACAAAGCGAGAGGCGCTACCGGCTGTTGGCTGAAAACATCAGCGACGTCATCTGGACCATCGACATCAACCTTGAGATCACCTATGTCAGTCCTTCGATAGAGCATTTGTTGGGTTTAAATACTGAAGAAGCCATGAAGCAGGGTACGAAGAAGATCCTGACTCCTTCTTCTCTCCAGCTAGCCCAGAAGGTCATCACCGAGGAGATGGAGAATGAACTCCGAGAAATTAAAGATTTGACCAGGTCGAGGACTCTGGAGCTTGAGCTTTTTCACAACAATGGCTCCAGGGTATGGGTTGAAGTCAGGGCCTCCTTTTTGCGAGACCCCGCTGGAAACCCCACAGGGATATTGGGAGTTTCCCGGGATATTACCGAACGCAAACAGGCGGAAGACTTTTCCAAGGATTTATTCGAAAAATCGCCAATCGGTTTATATATTATTCACTCTGGGAGGTTTCAAAGACTCAATCCGGCATCTCAATTAATTACCGGCTTCCCGCCAGGGGAATTGTTGGGGAGAGAATGGTCCAGCTTGATCCATCGCGATGACAGAGAAAAAGTCAGGGAAAATGCGGTCCGGATGTTGAAAAGAGAAAGTATTTCTCCCTTTGAGTATCGGATTATCACGAAAAGTGGTGACACCAGGTGGATTATGGAGACGATAACCTCTACACGATATGAGGGGAGACGGGCTGCCCTGGGTCATGCGATGGATGTTACCGAAAGTCATTGGAGCATGGAAGAATTAAGAAAATCGGAGACCAGACTCCGCCATTTGGCCGCAGAGCTTTTAACTGCCCAAGAAAAGGAGCGGAAGCGAATTTCGAGGGAACTGCACGATGAAATGGGGCAATCTCTCCTTGCCTTGAAGATGCAATTGAAGGCTATTGAAAAGGAACTGCCGATAACTTTATGGGGCCCAAGGCAGGATTGTTTAACCGCGTTTCATTATATAGATAGGGTTATCGAGAATGTTCGCCGCCTTTCCCGGGACTTGAGCCCATCTATCCTCGAAGATGTGGGCCTTGGCATTGCCATAAAGCGTCTTTTTGAAGATTTCTGCAAGTTAAACGAACTAAGGTATTCCCTGGAGATAGACGACATCGATGGTCTGTTTTCGGCAAATGCAAAGATTAATATCTATCGGATTTTGCAAGAATCTTTAACCAATATCGGTAAATACTCAAAGGCCGCCAAAGTAACCGCGTGCATTAAAAGAGAGGAGGACAGGGTAGATTTTTGGGTAGAGGATGATGGGAAGGGGTTTGATCCCTCTCAAGTTTTGGCAAACACGGTCGGCCGAGGGTTGGGTTTGGCTTCAATGGAGGAGAGAGCGCAAATATTGGGCGGAGCTATTAACATTTGGAGTCAAGAAGGGAAGGGCACCAAAATATCCTTTACTGTTCCCATAGGGAGCGATACCCGCGTAGATAGGGGCAGGGGCGGCAGGAATGACGAAATTCCAGCCTGAGTTTGCCGCGGCCTGATGGCTCCGGTGCCGGCTTAATTAACCAGTAAATTCGGCGGGAGTTTATTGAATTGGCTGCGGTAACGCAGTTGACTGCCGGCAAACAGAATGGAAAAGATATTGTGGTCATCGTTGACCGGGCTGGGGTCTTTCAGCATCTCCCGGCTGACGATTTTGGCGCCTTTCAGGGTCTGATAATCCTTCGGGGGCATGGGGCCGCGGTCGGCCGCCTGCACCGCGGCCTCAGGCGAGAGCGGCGCATTGGCCGCCACCAAACAGGTGCTGCTGACCAAGCCGGCGGAAGAAGGGGAGCGCAACTCCAGGACGTGGGGGAAGACCGCGCTCACCGTCGCCAGGATGGCTTCATTGGCAGTTTCGTTGTTCGGGTCGAAATAGGTGTTGATGATCACCACCCCCTGGGGCCGCAGACAGGCATGGACCTCCCGGAAAAACTCGACGGTGAGCAGGTAGTCCGGGGTGCAGTCGCCGTGGAACAGGTCGGTGATCACCAGGTCGTACGCGCCCCGGTGGCGGCGCACGAAGGTCCGCGCATCTTCTAGATGAATATCGACTTCCCGGGGATCGAAATTGAAAAACTCGGTGGCCGCCTGCAAGGAGTTGGGATTAATTTCCACAGCCGTCACTTTGAGCCCCTTGCTCTTCAGGTAACGGGGGATCATCCCGGCTGCCATCCCCAACACCAGGGAGTTTTGGGCCTTAGGGGCATAGATCTCAACCAACCGATCCATAAACGCGGTATGGTCCAGCACAGCCCCGTCTTCGGTCACCATATTTTGAATGATGCCGTCCTGCAGGTAGGCCCGGGCCGAGGGGCGATTCTTATCCTCCGGATGCACCGCCAGAACTTTAATGTTGCCAAACACCGAGGTGTATTCGGCCAACACCTCAAAATCCTTGCCAATATCGCTCATGCCGGCGAGCAGCTTAAAGTAGGAACGCTGGCCCAACAGCATGACGCCGCTCAGCAGGAGGACCAGGATACAGCCGCCGAGCAGGCGTTTTCTCCGTGGTCCGGTAATCTCCCGGTTGAACAGGGAGATGCCGCCGACCAGCACCGCCAACCCCAGGCTCAGCCATAACAAGGCGCGAAAATTGGTCAGGTGGGGAATGATCAGAAAAGCGGTGAGCAGGACCCCGGCCACCGACCCAACCGTGCTGATAAAGAAGACCCGCCCGGCGCCGCCGTCGCCGGTCGGCCGCGAGTCGCGGGCCAGGGCGATGAGCAAGGGATTCATGCCGGACAAGACCACCAGGGGCAGGGCCAGGAGGATGATGCCGCCCACAAAACTGGCCACGATCAGGTTGATGGCGGAAAGGCGTGGAAACACGATGGGATAGAGGACGGTGGCCACCACGATGGACAGCGCCGCCCAGAGAGGCGCGGCCAGCAGGGATTGCTGCAACGCGGCCTGGTCCCGGTGTTGGGACATTTGCCCGCCCAGTTGATAGCCCAGGGCCAAAAAGATCAGGGTAATGGAGAGAATGCCGGCCCAGATATACAGACTCACCCCGAAATATGGGGTCATGATCCTCGAGGCCAGAACTTCCAGGGACAGGGTGACCGCGCCGGTAATGAAGATCAGGGCTTCATACTGCTTGAGCCGCGGCGGGGTGGCGCGTTCTTGAGTAGCTTTCTTTTTTTTCACTAGTCAGCTCGGGGAAAAGGATGGTCTTTCCCCCGATCATAGCAGATCGGCGCTGGTCCGGGCAAGCAGATTGAGGGCGGCTCGGAATCCCGGGGCCCTAAGCCTAGATGTTGAAGCGAATCTCGATAATATCGCCTTCGTGGATGGTGTAATCCCGGTCCACTAGCTTCACCAGGCCCTTGGTGCGAGCTTCGGCCATGTTGTAAACCTGCAAAAAATCGTCATAGTTGACGATATCGGCCTTGATGAAGCCCCGGGCCAAATCAGAATGAATCTTGCCGGCGCAGGTGACGATGTCCGCGTCCTGCTTCACCGGCCAGGCATGCACCTCTTTTTTGTCAGCGGTGTAGAAAAAGACGATGCCGGATTTTTTCAGGACCAGGGTGATGGCGTCGTTGACTGCCGGCGTCTCGGCCGCGATGATCGTGGGCTTCAGGCTCAAAGGCGCCAGGGTCTTTAAGAGGGTCGATTCCGCTTCGGTAAATTCCACGTCGCACAGGGGCACTTCCTGCTCCAGATACCCCAGGCATTTTTCCAGGAGCTGCTTTTCCTCGGCCTCCGCTGTCCGTTCCAGGCGGGCTTCCAGCTTTTCCATGTCCAAGATCAACAGGTCCCAGACCCGGTCCCGGGCTACCAAAAAGCCATCGGCGTGGCTGACATCGTCTTTGGTGAATTCGACGTAAAAGGGAGTGATCTTCTTGGGGGATAATTTCTGGTCCAGGGTGATGACTCGCTCATCCTGGTATTTCACTTTGCCCTCGGGCAGGTCAAATCCAACCAGACATATCTTCATTGACTTTTACCTCACCTGCAGTTGCTATTGCCGACTTTTGCCGGCGTCAATGGTGCGCCGTGCGCACCCTACACGGATCACTCATAGAAAAACCGGCAAGGCCTTCTGGACCCTGCCGGCGCTGTATCGCTTGGTTAGTCCAGCTCTCAGGGAGCCGGGGGCTTACCGGTAGCCGCCACGCCCGCCGCCGCGGCCGCCGCCGCCACCACCGTAGCCGCCACCGCCGCCGCGGCCGCCGCCACCTCCGCCACGAGCCTGAGGCCTGGCTTCATTGACCGCCAGGGCCCGCCCGTCAACCTGGCGCCCGTTCAACATGGAGATGGCTTTCTGTCCCTCTAATTTGGTTTCCATTTCTACAAACGCGAATCCCCGGGGTTGGCCGGTCTGCCGATCGGTAATGATTTTGGCAGAGGCTACGTTCCCGGCTTCGGAAAAGAGCTCTTTTAATGCGGTTTCGGTCATATTCATGGGAATATTTCCGACATATAATTTAATCGACATGTACTTCTCCTTGAGCGGCCGCGTCATCCCCGGTCCTGAGGGCGCCGCTCGGCCCGACCTGGAATAGTTTCTGGTTATTCCTCAATAGTAACCTCTTCCTGCACTTCGGCCACCTCTTCTGTGTCTCCCTCAGGAGCATCAGCAGCCCGATTCTGTCGCTTTTTCATCTTTTCGTCGCTTTTCTGTTTGCGGGCGATCTCTTTGGATCGTTTTTCCCAGCCATAGCGGTTGCGGGCCACGGCTTCCCTCCTTGGGGTAAAGATGGCGGAACTCCGGGGCCAGCCGACCACCGGAGTTCCCAGCCTCGTTAGTTACCGATTATAATTTGACGACGTTTTGCGCCTGGGGTCCCTTCTGACCCTGCACCACCTCGAACTCGACCTCCTGGTCTTCCGCCAGGGTCCGGAAGCCATCACTCTGGATGGCGCTGTGATGAACAAACACATCAGGGCCGTTCTCCCGGGAAATAAAACCGAATCCCTTGGAGTCATTAAACCACTTTACTCTTCCTCTTTCCTTCATGAATGAGGAACCTCCTAAATTTTGTAACACTTATCCCGCCCCAGGAGCAGGACCGCGAGAGCAGCCAGGCAAAAAAAAGGGAAGGTATGTAGCATACCCTTCCGATTATGACCAGGGCCCGCAGCCCTGCCTTCAGTCTGACATGCTATCTACAAGAATTACTTTAAATCGACAATCAGACCGTGTCAAGGAAAATCAGGCGAAACGGCGCTCACCTCCCCCCCCCGTAGTGAAGATTGCATCACCCGTAGGGGCGCACCTACGTGTGCGCCCTCATTCCAGGGCGGACACCAGGTCCGACCCTACAAGGGGAGGAATTACCCGCAATCCGGAATAAGCGGGAGTTGAACGGCTGGGCGAAATTACCCAACCCGGCAAATCTTTGCTGGTACAAGCCAGGGGAGGTTTGTGGCCGGCGGCGCCGGGCTAATGGGTCCGGGCAAGGAGTTCTTCGGTAATGGCTTGAAAGACCGACTTCTCCGGGGAGGGGGGGAAGGCTTCCAGGTTTTCCTGGGCCTGGCGGGTATAGCCCCGGGCCACGGTGCGGGCGTGGTCCAGAGAGCCGTAGGTGTCGAGGAGGCCCCGGAGTTCGGCGGCCGACCCCGGCGTCAGCTCCCGGGCGATGCCCTCGAGGCGTTCCCGGTCTTGGGGAGTGGCCTGGGCCAGGGCGTGGATCAGGGGCAGGGTGATGCGGCCTTCCCGCAGGTCGGCGCAGACCTCCTTCCCCAACTCTTTGGCATTCCCGGTGTAATCCAGAATATCGTCCACCACCTGGAAGGTGATCCCCAGGTTCAGTCCCATCTGGGTCAAGGCCTCTTCATGGGCCGCTGAGGCCCCGCCCAGGATAGCCCCGATCTGGCAGGCCGCGGACATCAGGATGGCGGTCTTGCGGTTGATGACTTCGAAATATTCGGCTTCGGTGAGCTTCAAATTCCCGGTGTGAAGGAGCTGGAGGATCTCTCCTTCGGCCATCATGGTGGTGGCCTGGGACAACACCTGGAGGATCTTCAACTTATTGGTGGTCACCGCCAGGGACAGGGCCTTGGCCAGGAGAAAGTCCCCCACCAGGATCACCGCCTGGTTGCCCCAGATGGTGTTGGCGGTGGAGGCGCCCCGGCGCACGCTGGCCGCGTCGATGACGTCGTCGTGCAGCAGGGTGGCGGCGTGCAGGTACTCAAAGACGGTGGAAAAATCGCTCAGGTGATTGCCCTGGCAGCCGCACATCCGAGCCGCCAGGATGAACAGCAGGGGCCGGATGCGCTTACCGCCGGAAAGCAGGATATGGCGCCCCACCTCGGCGATCAAGGGGACGTGCGTTTGCAGATTGGCCGCCAGCGCCTGATTGATGGCGACCACGTCCTTTTCCAAAGCCTTGAGAATACTTTTGCCCTGCGGAGTCATTGTGAATAAAGTAACTTACCTCTTTCGGGAAGTCAATGGGTTAGGTGAGCAGTGCAGTAAGCAGTGAGCCGTGAGCAGTTGATGATTGGCCGGCTCATAGACCTTGCCTTTAATCCTCTTTGCCCTTTCGCCTTTTTCCCTTTTCCCCCACTTCCACGATTTCACCCAGCAGGTCGTAGGGCAGGGCCCGGGTCAGGCGCACGGGTTGAATCTCGCCGATCCGCCCGGTGCCCGCGGTGATATAGACCTGGCCGTCGATGTCCGGGGCCTGGCCGGCCAGCCGGCCGGTGAGGAGGTAATCGCTCTCCGGGCTGACGCCGTCCACCCGCACCGATTGCACGGTGCCCACCAGGGCCTTGAGCCTGGCCTTGACGATTTTGGCTTGCAGGGCCTTGAGGCGCCGGGCCCGCCGCCGGGCCTCCCGCCTGGGCACCGCGGGGCCTAAGCCATGCGCCGTGGTCCCGGCCTCGGGAGAGTAGAGAAAGACCCCCAGGTGGTCGAAGCCGACTTCTGCCATGAGATCGGCCAGGGTCTCAACCTGCGCCTCGGTTTCGCCGGGAAAACCCACCATCACCGTGGTGCGCAGGGTCGCGCCGGGCAGCACCTCACGGATGCGCCGGACGGTATCCAGGATATCCCGGCGGCCGTAACCCCGCCCCATGCGCCGCAGCACCTCGTCATGGCCGTGCTGAATGGGGATGTCCAGATAGGGCAGGATTTTGGGTTGCGCGGCCATGGTGTCGAGCAGCTCCGGGGTGAGGCGGGCAGGATGGCCGTAGAGCAGGCGGAGCCACTCCAGGCCGTCGATCCCGGCCAGTTCCCGCAGCAGCGCCGCGATCCCCGGGCCGCCTTTCCGGTCCGTGCCGTAGGCGGTGGTATCCTGGGCCACCAGGATGAGCTCCTTGACCCCGGCCGCGGCCAGGCTTTCGGCCTCGGTTATTAGGGTGTTAAGGGGCCGGCTGCGCAAGGGGCCCCGCAGTTTGGGGATGATGCAGAAGGTGCATCGGTGGCCGCAGCCTTCGGCGATCTTCAGGTAGGCCAGATGCGGCGGGGTGGCGGCATAGCGGCGCTCCGGCGCGGCGTAAGCATAAGGCGGGGCCGCATGGTAAAGGCGCGGGCCGGCCGCGGCGCGGCTCAAAATGTCGGCTAACGCGGGAAAATCATGCACCCCGATGAAGAAGTCCACTTCCGGCAGGTCCTTAACCAGTTCCTCGCCATAGCGCTGCACCAGGCAGCCGGCTACCACCAGGCGCTTGCGGGGGTCAGCCTCTTTGACGCGGGCCAGGTCCAGGATAGTGTCCACCGCCTCTTTGCAGGCCGGTTCGATAAAGGCGCAGGTATTGACCAGCAAGAGATCGGCGGCCTCCGGCTCGCCGGTCACCTGCCAGCCCGCCTGGATGAGCCGCCCCAGCATGATTTCCGTGTCCACCAGGTTCTTAGGGCAGCCGAGACTGATGGAAAAGACGGTTTTGGGTTCCGGGTTTTGGGTTTTGGGTTTGGGGTTGTCGGTATTCAGAATTTTTCGCTCACAAAGGTGCCCAAGCAGAGCTTGGGCGGAAAATTTCATTCCCAGGCTGGAGCTTGGGAACGAGGATCAAAGCAATATGTAGGGTGCGCCCTGCGCACCATTATTCTAGTTTTTCTTGGCTCTCCAAGTTTAACTTGGGAACCACTCCTTAATTGGTTTTTAGCTAATAGCTGAAAGCTGACTGCTGACAGCTCTCTACTGATACGAAATCACCGTCCAGGCGTCCATGGCGGCAAACATGACCAGCCAGAAGATCCCCTGGGCCAGCCAGAAGATGCGCTGCCGCCGGGGCGTGTTGAGTACCTTATCATCTAAAGTCCTAAGGAAATTATACATGACCGCGGCCTGAAGGGCAAAGGGCGGGAATCCCAGGTAGCCCAGGATGGGCATTTCGAAGACCTTGCCGAAGCCCAGCACCGGCAGCGTATAGACCCATTTGGTGATGGCGAACCAGTTCCAGGCTTCCCACCACAGGCCACAGATCAAACCCGCGGCCAGCAAGCAGAGGTGCTGCCGCCGTTCTCCCGCCATAAAGCTCCTGATGAGAGAGTCCCCCCCCATCAGGTCGCACCAGGGGTCCAGCAGGAAGAAAAACGCGCCCCATACCAGGGGAAAGGCGTACCGGGGCCAGACCAGGGGCAGGACCAGGCAGGCCACGCCTATGAGCAGCGCCCCCGGCTGCCAGGCGCCTAAGGTGAAGCTCCGGCCCTTGATTGCCTTAAAGGCCCCCAGCGCCTCAATCACCGCAGCGGTGAGGAGCACCCCGGGCAGCACCGTGGCAAAGGCCAGGACGTACCCGGCCCAGCGCACCCACCAGATGGGGACCACGGCGACATACCCCCAGTTCTTGAGGCTCAGGTTCAGGGCCTCAAACACGAGCCAGACGGTGGTGGACCAGAGCCACAGCTTGAGGAAACCCCGGGGCCGGCTCAGAAGCCAGGACTCACCCCGGAGGCGGAACAGGAGGCTGTCCAGAAAAATGATATAAGGATACCAGGCAAAGAAGTAAAGGTACTGGAGAATGGCGGCCTGTCCAGTGATTATGCCCCCCAGGCCTACGGCCCACCCCGCCAGGGCGCAGGCAATTTCCCCATAGGCCAAGTAATCGATAAATTTCATGATTTACCTTTCCGCCCCTTATCATAACCACCCGGCCGGATTTTTTAAAGTCTCAACCTACCGGAAAATCGGCTTTTTCCCTTGCCAAGTCGCTAAAATGCTGGTATACGGAAAAAACTAGGTCTGCCAACAGCCTCAGGGGGAGGTCGTAGTGTCTTTTCAGGACCTGCGGAATCGCAAACGGATCACCAGGTGAGAGGAGTAGGCATGATATCCTGGCTCATAGGTGCAGCAGTTTGCCTCGCGATGTTGACGGGGTGTGGCGGTGGTCAGAAAGGCGCTCTGGTTAAAGCGGAACCGGTCCAACAAGAAGTGGCGGCTCCCGTGGCGGAGGAAGCTCCGGACGATGCTTCCCTGACCGAGGAATTGAGCACCACTCGCCTGGAAGAACTCTACGCCAAAAGCGGCATTACCGGTTGGGACCCCAGCCTCGAACAAGAACTGAAGAACTGGGAACATCAGATTAAATTTGATGTGCCCATCCAGATGAATAAACAGGTCAGGGCCTACCTGGTTTATTTCTCCACCGAGCGCAAGGCGGTCATTACGCGCTACCTGGCCCGCTCCAGCCGCTATCTGCCCATGATCAAAGAGGTGTTCCAGGAAGCCGGCCTGCCGGAAGACCTCGCCTACCTGGCCATGATCGAAAGCGGCTTCAACAACAAGGCTTATTCCCCCGCGGCCGCGTGCGGCATGTGGCAGTTCATCAAGGGCACCGGCCTGCGCTACGGCCTGACCATCGACAGCTACGTGGATGAGCGCCGGGACCCGGAAAAGGCTACCCGGGCGGCTTCCCAATACCTCCTGGACCTCTATAAACAGTTCGGCTCCTGGTACCTGGCCGCGGCTTCCTACAACTGCGGCGAGGGCCGGGTGCAGCGGGAGTTGAACCAGAGCAACCACAAGAATTTCTGGGAACTCTCGGCCAACATGTGCCTGCCCACCGAAACCAAGAATTACGTGCCCCAGATGATTGCGGCCACCATCATCGCCAAAAACCCGGAAAAGTTCGGGTTCAAGAACGTGCCCTATTTACCGCCTCTCAAGGTTGACAAGGTCAAGGTGACTGAGACGACCTCCCTCAAGGCCGCGGCCGGAGCGGTGAATGTGCCCACGGACGAAATTCAGGCCCTCAATCCAGAATTGCTGCGCGGCATCACGCCCCCGGACGCGTCCTCTTATAGCCTGAACCTGCCTCCCAAGAGCCAGGAGCTCTTCACCAAAAATATTACCCTGGCCCGCATCGAAGACCCGGCGGTGGCGAGCCATCCCGTCCGGACGGCCTCCCGGAGTTCCGGCCGATCTTACACCAGCCGGAGCACCCCCAGCTCGGAGACCACCCGCGAGGTCGCCGTGGCCCCCAAGTCCAGCGGCAAGAGCCACACTTATGCCCGGTCTGCCCCGAAACGCTCTACCGGCCAGGTTTATGTCAAGAAGGAGTCCGCCGATCCCGGCCCAGGCGCTCCGGCCAAGCCCAGCGTCAATGCCGGCGTGGTGCAGGCCTCGCTGTTCGGGACGCCGTCTGTCGCGGCCAAGCCCGAGGTGGTCAAGTCTAGCGATACCAAGAAACCCAAGGTGGCTCTCATCGGCACCTCCAAGAGCAAGTCAAAGGCCCCGGCAGTGAAAAGCAAGAAGACCGGAGAGACCCGGTTGGCCAGAAAACCCGAGGGTCCCGCCAAGAACACTGCCAAGCCCAAGAAAAGCAGTCGTTCCAAGGACAAGTATTCGCACGCCAAAACCAAGCGGGCGATCATGGTTTCCGAAGCCCGGTAAACCTGCCGGGCTTCGGCCCCTCACGCACCTTCTGTAATTTATTTAATTTTCCCCCTTGATTTTCCCTGTATTGTGGTTACAATTTCTGGTGATACTTCTATTAGCACTCACTAGTCTTGAGTGCTAACATCGCTTGCATCCCTAATTTAGCACAAGGAGGTTTTATATGAATGTCAAACCCTTGAACGACCGGGTTCTGGTCAAACGGATCGAAGAGGCGCAGGTTACCAAAGGCGGCATCGTCATTCCCGACGCGGCCAAGGAAAAGCCCATTGAAGGCAAAATCATCGCAGTGGGCCCCGGCAAAATGAGCGAGCAAGGCCAGCGCATGACCCTCCAGGTCAAAGAAGGCGACCGGGTCCTGTTCGGCAAGTACGCGGGCACCGAAATCAAAGTCGACGGCGAAGAATACCTGATGATGCGGGAAGAAGACATCCTGGCCATCGTCGGCTAAACGCCTCTTACCACAGCTAATCTGAAGTTCTGTCTTACTCAGCAATTATCCTAAGGAGGACTATAAACTCATGGCAGCAAAAGAGATCAAATATGACATCAAGGCCCGGGAGTCCATGCTCCGGGGCGTCAACACCCTGGCCGACGCGGTCAAGGTAACCCTGGGCCCCAAGGGCCGTAACGTCATCCTGGAAAAATCCTTCGGCGCCCCGGCCATCACCAAGGACGGCGTCACCGTCGCCAAAGAGATCGAACTGGAAGACAAATTCGAGAACATGGGCGCCCAGATGGTGCGGGAAGTGGCCTCCAAGACCTCTGATGTCGCCGGCGACGGCACCACCACCGCTACCATCCTGGCCCAGGCCATCTACCGGGAAGGCTCCCGCCTGGTAGCCGCCGGCACCAACCCCATGGCCTTAAAACGCGGCATCGAGCAGGCCGTGACCGCGGTCGTGGACGAGCTCCACAAGATTTCCAAACCCACCAAAGATCAGAAAGAAATCGCCCAGGTCGGCACCATCAGCGCCAACAACGATGCCTCCATCGGTAACATCATCGCCGAGGCCATGGCCAAAGTCGGCAAAGAAGGGGTCATCACCGTCGAAGAAGCCAAAGGCATGGAAACCAACCTGGAAGTGGTGGAAGGCATGCAGTTCGACCGCGGCTACATCTCTCCTTACTTCGTCACCAACCCGGAGAAGATGGAGGCCAGCATGGAAGAGCCCTACATCCTCATCAATGAGAAGAAGATCAGCGCCATGAAAGACCTGCTGCCGCTGCTCGAGCAGATTGCCAAGATGGGCAAACCCCTGGTGATCGTGGCCGAGGACGTGGACGGCGAAGCATTGGCCACCCTGGTGGTCAACAAACTGCGGGGCACCCTCCAGGTCGCGGCCGTCAAGGCCCCCGGCTTCGGCGACCGTCGCAAAGCCATGCTCGAAGATATCGCCACCCTCACCGGCGGCCAGATGATCTCCGAAGATATGGGCTGGAAGCTCGAGAACGTCACGGTGAAAGAGCTGGGCACCGCCCGCAAAGTCAGCATCGACCGGGATAACACCACCATCATCGACGGCGGCGGCGACCAGGCGGCCATCGAGGGCCGGGTGAAGCAGATCCGGGTCCAGATCGATGAGACCACCTCCGACTACGACCGGGAAAAACTCCAGGAGCGGCTGGCCAAATTGGTGGGCGGCGTCGCGGTGATCCGCGTCGGCGCGGCCACCGAGGTCGAGATGAAAGAGAAAAAGGCCCGGGTTGAAGACGCGCTTAACGCCACCCGCGCCGCGGTGGAAGAAGGCATCGTGCCCGGCGGCGGCGTCGCGCTGCTGCGTTGCGCCCCGGCCCTGGCCGGGTTGAAGTTGGCGAGCCATGACGAGGAGTTGGGCGTCAATATCATCAAGCGGGCCCTGGAAGAACCCATCCGCCAGATCGCCAATAACGCCGGCTTCGAAGGCTCCGTGGTGGCCGAGCACGTGCGGGTTGAGAAAGGCCCCATGGGCTT
>JBAZKX010000008.1:0-15766 GCA_041650575.1 Desulfobaccales bacterium | reverse complement strand
CCGCCCTCCCCTGCCCTCTTGCCTTAGGCCACCGTCACCTCTTTACTGAGGAAGACGTCCTGGATGGCGTTGAAGAGCTTCACTCCTTCGGCCATGGGCCGCTGGAAGGTCTTGCGGCCGGAGATCAGGCCCGTGCCCCCGGCCCGCTTGTTGATCAGCGCGGTGCGCACCGCGTCGGCCAGGTCGTTTTTGCCCGAGCCGCCGCCGGAGTTGATGAGCCCTACCCGGCCCATGAAGCAGTTGGCCACCTGGTAGCGGCACAGGTCAATGGGATGGTCCGGGGCCAGCTTGGTGTACACCAGGTCGTTGGTCTTGCCGAACTTGGGGATGGCCTTGTAGCCGCCGTTGTTCGTGGCCAGTTTTTGTTTGACGATGTCCGCCTCGATGGTCACCCCCAGGTAATTGGCCTGGCCGGTGAGGTCGGCGGAAGCGTGCATATCACCCTTCTCGGTCTTGAACGCGGGGTTGCGCAGGTAGCACCAAAGGATGCAGGCCATCCCCAGCTCGTGGGCCAGCTTGAAGGCCTGGGAGATCTCCAGGATCTGGCGGCGGGACTCCGGGGAGCCGTAATAGATGGTGGCCCCCACGGCCGTGGCCCCGAGATCGAAGGCCTGCTCGACGTCGGCGAACAGAGTCTGGTCGTAAAAGTTGGGATACGACAGCATCTCGTTGTGGTTGAGCTTAACGATAAAAGGGATTTTATGGGCGTATTTCCGGGCCACCACGCCCAGCACCCCCAGGGTCGAGGCCACCGCGTTGCAGCCGCCCTCCAGGGCCAGCTTGACGATGTTTTCCGGATCGAAGTAGATGGGGTTCGGCGCGAAGGAGGCGGCGGCGCTGTGCTCCACCCCCTGGTCCACCGGCAGGATGGAGAGATAGCCGGTCCCGGCCAGGCGGCCGTGCCCGAACAGGGCGGCCAGGGACCGCAGGACCCCCGGAGGCCGGTCGCTGCCCACCCAGACCCGGTCGATGAAATCCGGCCCCGGCAGGTGCAGGCTGTCCTTGGGGAAGCCTTCGCACTTATGGTTCAGCAGTTCTTCAGCTTCCGCTCCCAATAATGATTGAATTTTTTTGATCAAGGGCCACCTCCCTGAAAACGGGTTTTAGGTTTTGGGTTCCGGGTTTTCGGTTCCTTCGGCAACCTAATAATATGCAGGTTTTTAACTATAACTCAAGATAAGATTCTTATCGGCCAAGGCAAGCCTGCCTGGCTGAAAGGCTTGCCGCCTCCCGGCTGCATAAAAAAGCCCATGATAACCTTCATTATCGTGGGCTTTGAAGATAATGAAACTGAAAACCGCCTTACATGGGTTTGGTTTCCAGGGTGGACTCCTCACCGAGGTACTTCCAGGGAGAAATCCCGGCTTCGGGCGAACCGGTGTCGTAGCCGAACAAGTCCTTCACCAGGGCGTTGCCCTTCTTATAGAGGACTCTGAGGGGGATGTCCGCCGGGCAGTTCTCTTCGCAGAGGCCGCAGTCGATGCAGCGTCCGGCCATGTGGATGGCCCGCACCAGTTGGAAGATGGTGTCCGGGGGCACCTTGCCGGTGCTCATCAGGTCGGGGTGCTCCAGGGAGCACTCCTTGCAGAAGCACATGGGGCACACGTCCCGGCAGCCGTAGCATTTGATGCAGCGGTTGAAGGACGACAGCCACTCCTGCAAGGCCTCGTCAGCGCCCATGGCGTCGATGCGGTCCACCCGCTTGCTCCCCCGCACCGCCTCGCATTTAGTGCCGTAGTCAACCACCGAGGCCCAGGGGCCGGGACATTCGCAGTAGTTGGCTTGGTCCTGGGTGCAGGCGATGCCCACCAGGACCACTTTCTCCGGGTCCAACTGGCCCCACTTGTAGAGTTCGTTGAGGCCCCGCTCATCGCAGCCCCGCACCTGGATGGCAAAGGTGGCGTCCGGGTAGCGTTCGGCCAACTGTTGCAGCAACTTGTCCAGGGGATAACGGGCGTCGTCCGGGGCGACGATGGCCTGATCCACTTCCTCCAGACGCTCCGGGGTGAACAGATGGGGCAGCGGATGGGATTCTTTCAACATATATCCCAGGTATCCCGCTACCTTGCCCTCTTTGAGCAGGTTCCGGACTTTTTCACGTAGCCTATCCATCAGGTAGTTTCCTTATCTCTTCGGCAGTTATCGGGTTAGGCCGCCCGAGGCGCCATTTTCAGGCGCGAGGGGCCCATCTTTTTGATCTTTTCGGTAAAATCCCGCACCGTCTGGGCGAATTTAGGGCCTTCCGCCGCGGAGATCCATTCCAGGTGCAGCCGGCCGTCTTCGTAGCCGGTGAATTTCAGCAGGTCCTGGAGGAACCGCATCCGCTTGATGGTCATGAAATTGCCCCTAAGGTAGTGGCAGTCGCCGATGTGGCAGCCGCCGATGAGCACGCCGTCCGCGCCTTTCTGAAAGGCCCGCAGCACATGGTGCGGCGACACCGTCCCGGAGCACATCACCCGGATCACCCGGAGGTTGGGGGGATACTGCAAGCGACTCACACCCGCCAGATCGGCCCCGGCATACGTGCACCAGTTACAGAAAAAGCCGATGATCTTCGGTTCGAACTCTTTTTCGGTCATGGGGAAACCTTTTCTCTTGATTGACGTTATTCTTGCGTCTCAGCGCCTGGCGAGAAACCGCTCTCGCCAGGGCGCCAAGAATAATTAACCCGCAGCCTCTTCCATTTCGCTTTCCAGCTCGGCCAGCGCCTCATCCACCTGAGTGTAGATCTGCTTGTGGCTGAACCCGAAGAGGGTGATGCACTCCGACGGACAGGTGGCCGCGCAGGTGCCGCAGCCTTTGCACAGGGCCTGGTTGACTTCACACACACCCTTGTCTTCCATATAACTGATGGCCCCGAAGGGACAGACGCCCACGCAGGCCTGGCAACCGGAACACGCGGCCTGGTCGATCTGGGCCACCACGCCGCCGGCCCGGATGGCATCCTGGGCCAGGACCACCGCGGCCCGGGCCGCCGCGGCCTTGGCCTGGGCGATGGCCTCATCCATGGGTTTCGGATAGTGGGCCAGGCCGGCCATGAACACGCCGTCGGTGGCGAAGTCCACGGGCCTGAGCTTCATGTGGGCTTCCAGGAAGAAGCCGTCGTTGTTCAGGGGTACCTTGAACATCTTGGCCAGATCTTCCTGGTTTTTGACGATGATGGCCGAAGCCAGGGTCAAAACGTCGGGATGGAGGTGAATGGGGATTCCCAGGATGTGATCCCGCACCGTCACCGTCAGGTTGCCCTTGGCGTCCTGCTCCACCCGGGGTTTGTCCTCCAGGTTGTAACGGATGAAGATCACGCCCTTTTCCCGGGCCTCCTTGTAGAGGTTTTCCCTGAGGCCGTAGGTGCGCAGATCCCGATACAGGATAAAGACGTCCATGTCGGGATTGAGATCCTTGAGGCGGATGGCGTTTTCCACCGAATGGGTACAGCAGACCCGGCTGCAGTAAGGCCGCTCGGGTTCCCGGGAACCGACGCACTGGATGAACGCGGCGCTCTTGGCCCCGGTGACCAGGGGATTTTTCTCGCGCAGGGCCTGGTCCATTTCCAGGGTCAGCATCACCCGGGGGTTTTCTTTGTAGAGATACTCTTTGGGTTTGTAGGAATGGCCGCCGATGGCGATGATGGCGGCGCCGTGCTCCACCTCGGTTTCCCGGCCTTCGGTGCTGATGGTGGATACGAAGTTCCCTACAAAGCCGGTGACGTTGCTGATTTCGGAGTTCAGGAACACATCGATGAGGGGATGGCCAGTCACGCGCTTGACCACGTCATCGACGTAGGGCTGAACCGCTTCGCCGTTCCAGGTATGGTTGAGCTTCCGGGCGTGTCCGCCCAGGAAGTCTTTTTTCTCTACCAGGCTTACCTTATAGCCCTGGCCGGCCAGCCCCAGGGCGGCTTCCATACCGGCCACCCCGCCGCCGATCACCAGACCGGCCTTAGTGACGGGCAGATCGAATTCGGTGAGGGGCGGCTGCAAGCTGACTGCGGCCACTGCCATACGCACCTGGTCTTTGGCCCGATGGGTGGCCTTCTCCGGTTCGTTCTGGTGCACCCAGGAGCCCTGGTCCCGGATATTGGCCATCTGGAACAGATACTTGTTGAGGCCGGCTTCCTTGATGGTCTCCTGGAAGGTGGGTTCATGGGTGCGGGGCGTACAGGAGGCCACCACCACCCGGTTCAGGTTGTGCTCCTTGATGCGCTGCTTGATCAATTCCTGGGTATCCTGGGAGCAGGCGAACAGGCTGTTTTCCACGTATTCCACGTAAGGAAGCGTCTTGGCGTAATCCCGCACCCCCTCCACGTCGATGATGCTGGCGATATTGATGCCGCAGTGACAGACGAAAACACCGATGCGAGGCACTTCCTGAGAAACGTCGCGCTCGGCGAATACAGGCTTTTTCTTGGCCAGGGTGTAACGGGCGGGAGCCAGCAACTCACTGGCCGCCGAGGCCGCGGCCGAAGCCTCCATGACCGATTGCGGGATGTCTTTGGGGCCCTGCAGGGCGCCGCACACGAACACTCCCGGTTTGCTGGTGGACACCGGCGTAAACGAGGACGTATCCGCGAACCGGTTGGCGTTGAGCTCCACCCCGAGGGTCTTGCTCAGTTCCATGACCTCCGGGGCCACTTCCATGCCCGTGGACAGGACCAGCATGTCGAAGACTTCGTCCTTCAGGTTACCGTCTTCATCCAGATAGCGGATAGCCACATCATCGGAATCGGGCACTGCGTCCACGGAATGCACCCGGGAACGGATAAAGCGGACGCCGAACTCATCTTTGGCCCGGCCGTAATATTTCTCGAACTCTTTGCCGTGGGTGCGCATATCCATAAAGAAAATCGCGGCATCCAGGGGCTCTTTGCTGTGTTCTTTGGCGATCACCGCTTCCTTGATGGCATACATGCAGCAGACGTTGGAGCAGTAGCTGTGGTCGCAGTGGTTCAAGTCCCGGGACCCGACGCACTGGAGCCAGGCAATGCGCGTGGGCTCCTTATGGTCCGAGGGGCGCACCAGGTGGCCGGAGAAGGGACCCGCCGCGGCCAAAATCCGCTCAAACTCCATGCCGGTAACGACATTGGGCAATTTGGCGTAGTGATAGGCACCGTACTGGGTGGGATCGTAGGGCTTAAAGCCCGCGGCCACGATGACCGCGCCCACCGCGACGTCCTTCTCCACGTCCACCTGGGAGAAATCCACCGCGCCGGTGGGACAGAATTTTTCACAGGCCTTGCACTTGCCGCCCTTCTTGAAGAAGAGACAGACGTCTTTATCAATGGCATACTTAGGGGGTATGGCCTGGGCATAAGCCAGGTAGGCGGCTTTGCGTTTGGCCAGGCCCACGTTGTATTCATCCGGGACCTTCTTCGGGCACTTCTCGGCGCAGAGACCGCAGGAAATGCACTTGGCCATATCGATATAGCGGGCCTGTTGCTTCACCTTGACCGAAAAATTACCGGGCTCGCCGCTGATACCGAGCACCTGCGCGGGAGCCATGACTTCGATGTTAATGTGCCGGCCGACCTCGACCAGCTTGGGCGAGATAATTCACATAGCGCAGTCATTGGTGGGGAAGGTCTTATCGAGCTGCGACATGACCCCGCCAATGGCTGGTTTGGCCTCAACCATGTGAACAAAGTAACCGGCGTTGGCCAGATCCAAAGCGGCCTGCATTCCGGCGATGCCTCCGCCGACCACCATCACGGCGCCCAGCGGGTTATTCGCCTGTTTATTTGCACTCATCATCGCTCCACCTATAATTTCTAGTTTATATACTTAATTTAGCCCGTTTTTGTGATAAAATCAACAAAAGAGACCATTCCATACTCCAAGCACCTATTGTGCTTTATAGAACAAGCAGGCTCTTGACGTCAAGAAAAAACCGCCGCCAAATTGACCCCGCTCCGCCTTGACTTTTTTTATTCAACGCTTAACGTTGTCGATAAATAGTAGTAGCTGCGCGGTGAGGATAACAGGACCAAGCGCCCCGCGTCCGCTGCCTCGCGGCGCGGCGTTTCCGGAAATTCCGGAAACTGAAGCCGCGAGGGTGAAGGGGGTGGAAATCCCCCGGGTTAAACTTAGATATGGACGCCTTGTCCTTTTTTATTAGCTGAATCTGTGATATATAATTGTTGGATCGAGGTCTTGCCAAAGCCCTCCCCAATGGAGTAAAGAGCGACCCGAGATTTTTTTTCAGGCCATATTAATTAAGTTGACTTTTTCCTTTGTGCGCATATATTATGGCCTGGAAAGGACTTTGGTGGCTTTTTCTCAGTTACTCCAATGGGGGGGGAGAGAAGCCGGGTATAAACCTTAGCCGAAAGGAGGAAGGAGTATGCGGTCTAAAGTAGTGGTCGGGTTGCTGGTGGCATTGGTAGCCGTATTTTTCATCACTTCCATCGCCACAGCTCAGAAAACGGGGAGCGCTAAGTTACTGTGCGTCTCCAAGAAAGAGCTGAAAGGGGATGAGACGGTAGCTTCATGTCTGGCCAAAGGCGAGCGGTTCGCCATTGTTGATCCCTATGGCATCGTCCGCATTTTAACCCCGGAAGAAATTGAGCTGACCAAGGCTTTCAATCCCAAGGCCTTTGAGACTCGGGCTTTTGGAATGAAATATATCCAGTTGGCTCCGCCGCTTCCGGCCATGCCTTCTCTGACCAAGGAAGCTCCGTAAGGTTTAACGGTTACCTTAACCCAGTTTGCAGACGGCCCCCAAAGTCCGCTTTGGGGGCTTTCTCGTTACACTCGAGGTTTTCTTATGCTGGTGATCGATGATCTATGGGTTAATATAGACGATAAGGAAGTGCTCAAGGGCCTCAACCTGACGGTGCCCGCCGGGGAGACCCATATCCTCTTCGGCAAGAACGGCTCCGGCAAATCCACCCTGCTCATGACCATCATGGGTTTTGAGCGCTACCGGGTGAAACAGGGGCGCATCACCTTCCGGGGGCAGGATATCACCTATCTGCCGACCTTTGAAAGGGCCCGCCTGGGCCTGGGCCTCTCCTTCCAGCGCCCGCCCACCATCCGGGGGGTCAAGACCGCGGACATCCTCAGGGTCTGCTCCCGGGGGGCCATCGCGCCCGAGGCGCTGGCCGCGGCGTATGATTTTACCGCCTTTTTGGACCGGGAGGTCAACTACGGTTTTTCCGGCGGCGAAATCAAGCGTTCGGAACTCCTCCAACTCCTGGCCCAGAATCCCCACATGGTGTTGCTGGATGAACCGGAATCCGGCGTGGACCTGGAAAACCTCCAGGTGGTGGGCGCGATCATCGCCAAGCTCCTCCAAAAAGAGCGCCGCCGCCTGCACCGGGACAAATCCGGGCTTATCATTACCCATACCGGGTTCATCATGGATTACGTCAACGCGGACCGGGCTTACATCCTGGGCGCCGGCCGCCTTTGCTGCCAGGGCAACCCCCGAGAATTACTGCAGGATATCAAGAATTTCGGGTATGAGGAATGCGCCAAATGTCGGAGATAAAAGAACGGGCCGAGCAGAGTCGGCAGAAAAAAGCGGCCTTTGGGCCTGATCTCAACCTGGAAGACTTTTCCCGGCAGGGCGGCGCCTGGGCCTACGACCCCGATTACCGCCAGTTTTCCCCCGAGGAGCGCAGCCGCCTGCTCACTGCGGGCATCGAACTCACCGATGAGGACCACGCCGGCACCTTTCTCCAGGCCGACAAGGCCATCGTCCACTGTCAGACCCGCCAACCGGGCGTGGAAGTCCTGCCCATCACCAAGGCCTTGCAAACTCATGCTTGGGTCAAGGACCTGCTCTGGGGCCTGGTGCCGGTGGATGCCGACAAATACACCGCCAGCACTGAGTTGGATCTGGACAACGGTTATTTCATCCGGGCTCTGCCGGGCGCCAAGATCGAGCAGCCGGTGGAGTCCTGCCTCTATCTCCGCACCGACCGCTTTGCCCAACACGTCCACAACCTGGTGGTCGTCGAAGAGGGGGCCCAGCTCCACATCATTACCGGCTGTGCCACCCACCCCGGGGTGGTCTCCGGCCTCCATATCGGGGTCTCGGAATTCTACGTGAAGAAAGGCGGTCACCTGACCTTCACCATGGTCCACAACTGGGGCAAGAATGTCCACGTGCGGCCGCGCACCGCGGTCATGGTGGAGGAAGGCGGCACCTACATCTCCAACTATATCCTGCTGCGGCCAGTGAAATCGGTGCAGATGTATCCCACCGTGACGCTGAACGGCCCCAACGCGGTGGCGCGTCTCCAGTCCATCCTCATCGCCCATTCCGGCTGCGAGTTAGATGTGGGAGGCCGGGTGATTCTCAAAGCTCCCCGCACCAGGGCCGAAATCATCGCCCGCACCTTGGCCATCGGCGGCACCAGCATCGCCCGGGGCCATCTCGTGGGCCTCGAACCCCACATCAAGGCCCACCTGGAGTGTCGGGGCCTCATCCTGGGGAACGGCGTGGTTTATGCCATCCCCGAACTGGAAGGCCGGGTCGCCGGGGTGGACATGTCGCACGAAGCCGCGGTGGGCAAGATTGCGGCCGAGGAAGTGGAGTACCTTATGGCCCGGGGCCTGGACGAAGACGAGGCGGTTTCCACCATCGTCCGGGGCTTCCTCAACGTCAAGGTCGAGGGCCTGCCCCCGGCCCTGGAGCAGGAAATGGAACAGGCCATCCAGGAGTCGGGGAAAGGACTGTAAAGGTGCGTCAGTTGCGGCAACCGGCAGTTCCTTCCCTCAAAGTTATCTGTGAGGCAAATATGGTCCAACCGAGAGAATCCGACGATAGCCGCCGCGCCTTTTTGCGCCAGGGCGGCCTGATCCTTGGCGCCGCGGCGCTTTTGAGCCCCGCGGCTTTTCTGGGCTGCGGCGAAAAACCGGCCGGCGCGGAGATCTCCGCCCCCGAAGACCTCATGGAAGAGCACGGGGTGCTGCGCCGCCTCCTCTTGGTTTATGATGAGATGGCCCGGCGGCTGCAGTGCTGCAAGGAGTTCGCCCCGGAGTTGCTGACCCAGGCTGCCACTCTGATGCACGGGTTCATCCAGGAACACCACGAAAAGCTGGAAGAAGAATACGTCTTCCCCATTTTCGAGAAAACCGGCAAGCACCTGGCCCTGGTCAAGATCCTCCGGCGCCAGCATGAGGCGGGCCGCCGGATCACCACCTACCTCCTGCATCAGGCCGGCTCCTCCGAGTCCCGGAACTTTGTCCGCCGGGCCCAACTGGAGGCCTACCTGCACCTCTTCACCCGCATGTACCGGGCTCACGCCGCCCAAGAGGACACGGTCCTGTTTCCGGCCCTCCGGACCGTGATTTCCCCGGCGGAGTATCTCGCCTTGGGCCGAACCTTTGCGGCCC
This sequence comes from Desulfobaccales bacterium, assembly GCA_041650575.1. Lineage (GTDB taxonomy): Bacteria > Desulfobacterota > Desulfobaccia > Desulfobaccales > 0-14-0-80-60-11 > 0-14-0-80-60-11. Next base: position 6,428 of record JBAZKX010000008.1, on the reverse strand, counting down.
GGGAACAGGCCCGCAAAGGCGCCCACGGTAATGAGCCGCTGCTGGCTCCGGTGGCGGAACTGGAGAAAGCCCTGGGCCTCAACGACCTGGAGGAGTTTACCCCCAAGCTCTAAAGACAGCCGCAGCCTACCAAGCGCCGCGCCGGTGAAAAAAATCAGGCGGACCCTCGGGCCCGCCCTGATATTTGTTCATTGGTGGGAGCGTAATTTACTTCGTCCGAACTCTCCCCTTACCTGAGAATTACTTTTTTGGCCGCCACCTGGCACCGGTCGCCGCAGAGAGGCAGGCTGACCTAGTCCGCCTTCTCCACGCCGCCAGAACCAGGAGGCCGGAGGCGAACAGGAGCATCGACGGCGGCAGGGGAACGTTCTGCCCCAGGGCCTCGATCCCGCCGATATACCACCCGTTAAATCCGCCCCCCAGGTCCCACACCTTGTCGGCATTGTCCCAACTGACCGTATAGTACTGCAGCGCGGTCTCATGATCATCCGAATCCGTCACGTAAACCCCGGCATATTGGCGGCCGCCGGACCCGTCGCTATATTCATAGCCCCAGCAGGTGAGCGCGTGGCCATTTAAACCGCCGGCGGGGTTGGATTTGTAGATTGCCAAAGTCACGCCATAGCCGGAATGGAGAAAGCTATCTATGTCTGCCAGCAAATTTCCGGACCAGGCCTCATGATACAAATTGTCAAAATTCGCGCTGGGCCAAAAATTGCCGCCAGGGATATCGATCCGGAACCACTCAGGCCCCAGGGACGGCGGCAAGGTTCCATCCAACCACCAGTTCCACCCAAACTCCGGAAAGCTGCCCTGATTAGTCCAATGTGCGACAAAATACTGGAATATCATGGTTTGATTATTTAAGGGCGCGGTATCCCAACCGGCCCAATCCAGAATATTCGCGGCTGCGGCCGCCCAGCACATTAACGTGTCATCAGTCCAGGCTTTGTCGGCATCGTGCCAGGTGCCGCCCCAATCATCATAGACATGGTAAGTAGAGGCCCCTACAGGGCCGATGCCGGACGCGGAAAGAACCATGGCAAATAAGATTAAGGCGAGCTTTCGTCTCATTTTCCTGCTCCTGATGGCGGGATCATGCCAATTTTGGGCGCCCTACGTGCTTACACTTTATCGACAGGTTTTTGAAAAATATTTTAATAATGCTAGAAGACTTTTTATACCACAAGCTGCATCTTTGCAATAGGATAAATTATAATTTTGGGGTTCATTTTTGATGAATTCGGGTGCCAGAAAAAACATATTTTATCCGGTTGGGGACCGGTCCCAGCTCATCTGTTACCGCAAACCGCCAAAGGAAATGAGGGCAATAATTGACCTTTGATTTTATAAAAACCGGACTGGCGCCAGGATCGCGGCGCGCCTATCTTGAATTTATCGAGAAGAGACCTGAAACCCGTTGTCCGGGAACCGAGGCCTCTTCGGCTTGGGAATACCACAAGGAGGCTGGTCATGAACAACCCGATTAACCACCGGGAGTCCCGCCGGGGCTTTATCAAGAGTGGGGTCCTTTGGGGAGCCGCGGCCTGCCTGGGACCGGCGCGGGCGCGGGCCGCAGAGGAAAAAGCCGCAGAGGTCACCCCCACGGAGGATTTGATGCAGGAGCACGGGGTCCTCCGCCGCTTGCTGCTCATCTATGATGACATGGGGAGCCGTCTTAAAGAGGGCCGGGAGGCACCGCTCCCGGTTCTCAAGGAGGCCGTCGGCCTCATCCGCCGGTTCGTGGAGGATTATCACGAAAAGGACGAAGAAGAGTATCTGTTCACCCGGTTCAATAAGGCCGGCAAGCTGGTGGACCTGGTAAAGGTGCTCTATGCCCAGCACCAGGGGGGCCGCCAGCTCACCGCCCGCCTGGTGGAGACGCTGGTCCCGGCCCATTTCAGCCAGGCCCCGGGGCGCACCCGGGTGGCCGCCTACCTGCAGGCCTTCAGCCGGATGTACCGCCCCCACGCGGCCCGGGAAGACACGGTGCTCTATCCCGCGTTTCGGTCGGTGATCTCACCCAAGGAATTCATGGCGCTGGGGGACCTGTTCGAGGACAAGGAAGAAAAGCTCTTCGGCAAAGACGGGTTTGAGAAGATCGTGGCCCAGGTGGCGGACCTGGAAAAGCGCCTGGGAATCTACGAACTGGCGCAATTCACGCCCCAGGGGTGAAATAGACTCGCCTGAACCCCGACCTCTTGCCGGTGGTCCTGTCGAATCCGGCTGAGGTGCGGCAGGTGCCGCGCCTATTTGCCCGACCCCGGGGGCTGGTTTTTCACGGCGATCATCAGGTTGTCCCAGCCTTGCCGGCGGCTCAAGCCCGAGTTGTGGGTAATCAGGCTGACCAAAAACCAGCGCGGCTGGCCGTCGGGAAGGTTAAGCAGTTGGAACTGGGCCGCATAAACCTGGGGTTTCTGCGTCTTATCGCCGGGGTTGACGATGAGCACGTAGGCCACCTGCTGGTTTTCCCCGGGTTTATAAAATCCGTAGAATTCCGCCACCTTGCAATAGTTAGGGTTCCAATTATCCAGGGAATCCTTGGCCGACGCGGCCGTCAACGGAGGAGATTGGGACGATGAAGGGACCGCGCAGCCCAGGAAACAACTCAGCAGGCCTACTACTATCGCCAAGCGACGCCAGTCTGACCACGTCATGGCTTCTCTCCTCTCACAACAGGGGTTGGGATGTGAAGGCGGCAGCCGGCCGGCCGCACCGCAGTCTCCACAGGCTGATTTTACCTCACCTGAGCCGGGATCTGCACGAAAACCTCCGATGAGATCAGAGGCTCAGGGCTCCTGCAGCAACCCGGCTTCCCGGAGCCAGTTTTTCAACTGCGGGATGGCTGCCTTGCCTTCGGCCACCAGTTGGCCCCGGGGATCGAAAATCATGAAATATGGCACCGCCCGGATCCTTAACTGCTCCGCCAGGGGCGAACGCCAGTCAATCCCCCTGACCTCCGGCCGATTGATGTTAACCCGGCGGATGGCCAGGTCCGCGCGCTTGTCTGCCAGTTTATCCAGGACCGGCGCCATGGCCAGGCAAGGCGGGCAAAAAGGGCTGTAGAAATCCAGCAGAGTGGTCTTGCCCTTTACCGGCAGGGATTTCAGCTCCAAGGTTTGGCCGGGGTTAGCCGCATTGGCATCGCCGGCCCCTCCGGCCCAGGCCCCGGAAACCCCAAACACCAGGGCCAGCAGGCCCGCCAGCAGCAGCGGTCGGGTGATGGCGTTCAGGACGCGTGACCTAGCCTTTACATATGGCCTCGGGTGCCGATTGTCAATCATTTTCCCGCCGAACCTCCCCCCGTCTCGGTATTCAAGATCAAGGGCAGGCCGTCTTTACCGCCCACGATGATAATTTTGCTGTTATTGGATTCGGCCAGAGCTCGGGTGGTTTCAATCCCCTTCCAACGCAGCAACTGCTCGGACAAGCCTTGGGAGATGATCCTCTGGAAGTCCTGGATCCCCTGGGCTTCGATACGTTTGCGCTCAGCCTCCTGGCGTTCTTTATCCAAGACGAAGCGCATTTGTTGGGCCTGCTGGTCCGCGGCCAGCTTGGCGTTGATGGCTTCCACCACTAACTTGGGCAGATCGACTTTGCGCAGCAGGATGGTCTCCACGATTATGCCGCGTTTGCCCAGGTTCTCTTCCAGGTCCTTGAAGATTTCGGTGGAGATCAACTCCCGGCTGGAGGTGTACAGGTCTTTGGCTTCATGATTGACGGTAATGCCCCGGATGGCGGCCCGGAATTGCGGGTTGACCACCACCTGCTCATAGTTGGGCCCCACCTGCCGGTAAACGTTGGCCGCCTCGGCCGACTTCAGGTGATAGAGGCAGGAGACCTCCAGGGCGACGTTGAGCCCTTCCTTGGAAGGCGCTTCGGCGTGTTCGAAGACCTCCTTGGTGCGGACGCTCATGAGTTCCATGGAGGCCAGGGGGTTGACCAGGTGCACCCCTTCGGGGATGGTGCCGTACACCTTGCCCAGGAGCACCAGGACCCCGACGTTGCCCGGGGGCACCACTTTGGCGGTGGATACGGCGATAGTCAGAGCCAGGACCATGATGGCCAGGACATAACGGATTTGGGGGAATTTCTGGATTTGCGGCACGTTGCGCCCCAGAATGATGAGGGCCAACGCAATCAGTACGCCGAACAGGACCAAACTCATGCCTACCTCCGTTTATTCAGCTTGCCATCAAGAGTGATCAGGAATCGACAGGACCGGATTCCGGGGCGAGGCGCCTCCTGCCTAACGCGGTTTTTGTGCCTCAGCCGCGTCTTTGACGGACAGAGAGATCGGTGATAATCCCTAGTTCTTTAAGAGGCGGCTCCGCGAACGGCCCACGTTGTGGAATACCGCCTGAAAGTCGCGATAGAGCGCCTTATTTTTCCGCACCCGGTGGCATTTTTTGAGATAGCGCTGGGGATCGGGGTTGTCAGCCAGGAGGTCCAGGCCCTCCCAGCCGCCAAGCCGGGGAAAGGCATAATAAGGATATTCCCTGGGGAGGCCCCGGACGTAGGTCACCTGAGGAATCACCCATTCCATCCGGGCCAGATAGAGCCGGTGCATGCCGTCGTTTATGATCAGGGCCACTGTGCCGTCGGCCTCGAAGGACTCTTCCACGATGGGGGGATAAAGGTCGTAGACCGCTTCCTCGCCGTCGGCCAGCCGCACCGTATAGGTGACATAGCCGTCCAGCCGGAAGAGGTCCACTCCCCAGGCTGCCAGACTCCAGCGCAGTTCCTGGGTCTTGCGCAACTCTTGGAGCCAGAGGTAATTCTGCGGGGGATGGAGGCACCGGGTATGAATCTGTTCCAGGCTGATTAACGCCTGTGCATAAATCAGAACATCCGGCTGCTCCAGAAGGGGCACCCTTCTCAAGCAACTCAGCAATTCTTCGGCGGAATGACGTTCCAGCGCAACAATGTCCATTTTTTCGAACAAATCCTGATAAAAAGTTCAATAGTGTAACTAGGCGAGGACAAAACCAGCCCGCCAGATGATCTTAACACATCAGCGCTCAGAGTTTGGCGAAAAATTTTGGGCCACGGGGGGAAAACTACAGGAGGGAATGCAGGTTCCCGGCCACCGGCATGCAGCCGGAAACCTGCTGGAGGTTCATCTGAAAAGGTAGTCGATTAACAACGCCCCCGGAGGAACCGGGTCGGCGGGCCCATTAAGAAGGGGCCGAACCAATCCCGCACGATGAAGCCGAAGTTGGCTTCCTCGGCCGACGGCACATCCTCCTCTTCGGGGTCGATGCCGAAAAGCTCAATAAAACTCTCGGCCAGGATCTCGTTCGGGAGAAATTCCGGCAGCCAGATGGGCGCATAATCTTCTTTACCGATATAAGCCATAATATTTTTCCTTGCCAACACTATTGCAACATCCGTTCCAAGACAGTCGCGGCGGTTAGGCCTCCGGCCAGCCATGCAGCGGACAAGTGTCGCAGCGAGGTTTCGGGCGGCACCAATCCTTGCCCAGGCGGACCAGCAGGGCATGATACTCCTGATAGAGGGGCACCTCAGACGGCAGGCGCTCCATGAACAATCCCCGCAGCTCCTCATACGAGCAGGCCTCACCGATGAGCTGATGGCGGCTCAAGATGCGGAAAGTATAGGCATCGACGACAAACGTGGGTTTATGGAGGGCATAGAGGAGAATACTATCAGCGGTCTCCGGCCCGATTCCCTTGACGCCCAGGAGGGCCGGACGCAGGCGTTCGGCCTCGTCCCCGGCCATCTTGGCCAGGGAATTGTCGTAGCGGTTCGCCAGGAAATCCAGAAAGTTCTTGAGCCGCCGGGCCTTGACGTTGTAGTAGCCGGCGGGCCGGATGAGTTCGGCGAGCTCCGCTTCCGGCAAGTCCCCTAAAGCCCGGGGCTCGAGCAGATCCCGGTCCTTGAGCACCGCGATGGCCTTGGCCACGTTGCCCCAGTTGGTATTCTGGGTGAGGATGGCGCCCACGGCCACCTCGAAAGGCGTCTCCCCCGGCCACCAGCCCTGGGGCCCCAGGGCCTGCCAGGTTTTATCATAAAGCTCGATCAGCAACGCGCCCACGCCCCCCTCAGCCATAGGTTTCTCCATCTCGTGCTGCTATTAATTTAGACAATATAATCAAGAAGATGTTACCCGGCCGCGGCAGGGAATCGCGCCTCGTGGCTCTCACCACTTAAGGCGGCCAGCCCCTAATGTCGGCGGCCACAGGCCGCCATATGCTGCGCCTGCCGAATTGGGCCTACGGGAAACTTTTCGCAACAGACCCTGTTCAGATGTTGAACCATCAGGTTCAGCCTCATGCCCCCCCTCCCCTGCCGGCGCCATTCGGTGAGGTTATCATAAAGGGCGGTCAAATGCCCCTGCCTCGTTCGAGGCCGCGGCCGGGTTGCGCCACGGGAGACCGCTTACCGATATTTACCATGTTTTTTGC
>JBAZKX010000007.1:0-15948 GCA_041650575.1 Desulfobaccales bacterium | reverse complement strand
GCTACAAGCCCGGGCGCTTCAGTTTCAACGTCAAGGGGGGGCGCTGCGAGGCCTGCCGGGGTGAGGGGATCAACAAGATCGAGATGCACTTTCTGCCCGACGTGTACGTGCGCTGCGAAGTCTGCCGGGGCCTGCGCTACAACGCCTCCAGCCTGGAGATCCGCTACAAGGGCAAAAACATCGCCGAGGTCCTGGACATGACGGTGGACCAGGCCCTGGAGTTCTTCGGGCCGGTGCCGGCCCTGCGGGATCGCCTGCAAACCCTGGCGGACGTGGGTCTGGGTTACGTGCAGTTGGGCCAGTCGGCCACCACCCTATCGGGCGGGGAGGCCCAGCGCCTCAAGCTCTCCCGGGAGTTAAGCAAACGGGCCACCGGCCGCACTCTCTACATCCTGGACGAGCCCACCACCGGGCTGCATCTGGCGGATATCGAAAAGCTGCTCCTGGTGCTCAACCGCCTGGTGGAGGAAGGCAACACCGTGATTGTCATCGAACACAATCTCGAAGTCATCAAGACCGCGGATTACCTCATCGACCTGGGCCCGGAGGGCGGGGACGGCGGCGGCCGCCTCGTGGCCGCGGGCTCCCCGGAAGAAGTGGCGCTGCACCCCGAATCGCACACCGGGCAGTTCTTGCGGGAATTGCTGCGATAAACTTCCTACGGCCGTAAATCAACCGTTCGACTTCTCGGAAGCCTCTGAGCGACGCCGGAAAACATAATTCAGGAGTCCTTTGAAGAGGCGCGGAATCAGGGGTTGCCCGGTCCGAAAGACCAGCACGGGAAGACCGGCGCGATTGACGATCTCCCGAGCGACATCTCCCATCACATACTTGCGCAGCCTTTCTTTCGCCGGCATCGAGCCGACCACCACTAGATCATACTCCCGCCGGTGCGACTCTTTCAGCAACTCCGTCACCACTGAGCCTCGACGCAGCCGAAATTCCCCAAACACGCCGAACTGCTCCAGCAAATTTTTCTGGTGGCCCAGAGCTCGACCCAGCTTCGATTTCGACTGCAGTAAACCATCGGCGTCCATCTCGGGTCCCACCAGATCGTCATAAACCACCGGCGTTTCCGGCAGGACGTGAAACAGGTCCACGACAGCTTTAACGTCCTGGGCGATCTTGCCGGTGAGTTTCATGGCCTGGTCAATGAAGGCGGAGCCGCTCGAACACAGCAAGATGCGACGCAGGGCGGGATGGCGGCCGATGACCACCAGCACCGGGGGCTCTACGGATTCGATGATATTATAGGCGCGCACGGACATCCACAAAGGGTCTTGCGACCTCCAGAAAGAGGTCTTGCGAACCGCGCCGATTATCACCAGATCATAGTTTCCTTCCTTGGTGCGTTTGACGATTTCGGTTTCAGGTTTGCCTGCTTTGGCGATCAACTCGGCATCGAGCTGGTGTTCTTTGAGAAAATCCTGGGCCCGGCTCAGGGCGTTCAGCAAGGCGTCTTTGCGGCCGGGTTTCTCCGCGATTCCCAGGATCGAGCATTCGGCCTTACAACCCGCGGCGATGATCGCCCCGAAACGCACCGCACTTTCCGCCTGCTTGGAACCATCGCTGCAAAAAAGTATCTTCATTCTCGCTTAATCCGCTACTAGAAATGGTGTCCCGTCATTAAACTGTAAATCACCAGCCCTGCCCCGATCAGCGGCAAAGGGGCAAACGCCAGCCTGATGCGCGGGCCGCTGAAGTTTTCGGTCATGGTAGCGCCGATCTGGGCGCCGACGGCTGCGCCCGTGTGCATGACCAGCGCCACCAGAATGTCCACATTGCCTTTTACCGCATGGGTGAGGGTTCCGTAACTGGCTGAAATGATGATCTCAAACAAATCCGTCCCCACCGCGACATGGGTGGGCACGCCCAGAATGAACACCATCGAAGGCATGCGTATGTACCCCGCGCCGCCGCCGAGTAACCCGCTCATCACTCCGCCCACATATGCCACGGCCAGAATGACCCATAGAGAGACCCCATCGATGCCCGAGTTGGGCAAAGAGATCATCGGCGGCAGATGCAGCAGGTGGACCCGTTTCGAAAGGCTCGAAAAGGACGTTCTGTCTTCCTTAAGCTGCTTGCCCGGCTTTTTGGGCATCTTCAAGGTTCGCCAGCTCTCCCAGGCAACAAACGCTGAGATCGAGACCAACACGATGATGAAACCGATCCCCACCACAAGATCCACGTTGTGGAGGCGTTTCAGGCGCTGAATGCCCTGGGCCCCGGTTTCCACCCCGGCAATGGTCCCGATAACCATGATCATCCCCAGCTTGAAATCGACGTTGCCCAACGTCCGGTGTTTCGCGGCCGCAACAATGGATTTCCCGACAATGTGCGCCAAATCGGTGCCGACCACATAGTTCATCGGCATACCCACGGCAAACAGCGCCGGTCCGGCCAGAAAACTCCCCCCGACTCCGAAGAATCCCCCCAGAATACCGACCACAAACCCGATTCCCATCAAGTACAAGGGAGAAATATGGGTTCCGGAGATAAAGAAGTCCATGGGTTGGAGCAGAAAATCCATGGGTTGGAACACCCCTCATTTTGCACCGCGCGCGGGTCGATCTGTTGTGCCAGACCCCGGCGCACCGGGCCGGAATTTCTAAGCGGATTTGGTTATCATCAGCCCAGCCCGCAGGAGCTGGGGAAGGCCTACGGCTTTTTTGCCGGGTCAGGCCGGTTCTTGGCTGCCTCCCGCACCGCCTGCCCCATCGAAGGATAAATGTTGAAGCCGGCCCGGTGGGGCAGCCCGGTACTCAGCAATATCTTGCGAAAATGGCCTTTGACCTCGACCAGTCCCAATTCGATGTGGTTATTTTTCAGGCTGCGGGCCAACTCCTCAAGGGCCTCCACCCCGATCATGTCCATATCGATAATGGCTTCGGCATCAAGGAGGAAGTAGGTGACCGGAGGATCGGCCGAACTAATCACCTCCTCAACCCGCTGGGTGAAATAGTCGGCATTAAAAAAGAAGAGCGGACTGGCAAAGCGGAAGACCAATAGCCCTGGCACACCCTTCGGCCTGGTGATGGTTTCGTGCGGCCGGCCCAGCCGGCGCAGCACCACGAAAATGGCCTGCGCGGTCTGAATCAACCGCATCAGCGAGTGGGTCAACCTCTCCAGGACGACACCCTGCGCACTGATTAACCCGACCGCCAGAAACGCATATCTGGTTTTGTCATGATAATAAACGTGTTTAATCCAGTCGCCGAGGAAATGCAGAACGAGCAGAAAGTACCCCGTTACGAAGGCGGCGTAGACAATCAGCTCCACGCTAAATGATACGAGCGAGGCTACTTTTTTCGAGAAAGCCCGCAATCGGTTCCTCCGGCCCTTTTCGAACGTCTAACGGAACAAGGAAACGCCTTTATGAGCGTCTGCCACCAAGTTGCCCCAGGCCGCTCCCGGGCGAAGCTGCCTTCGAAACTAAGTGACTAGATTTTCGAACTAATTTATGGACGACTTTATAATAATGATAGTGACTAGTTAGTTGATTGCAAGTGGGGGCACTGAAGGTGCGGATATTTTCGGCTTAAAGGAGAGGTCATGCAGTAACATTTTCGGGGCTGGAGGCATCTAACCTGTTATTGACAGATGTTCTCGGGATAGCCGAGAAGCCCAAAGGGCCCGATCCTTACCGTAGAGGTCTTCTACATATATGTTAATATTACCAATATTTATTTTTATTGCTTTTTCATATCTGTAAGTTACAATTACCATAGCAAATCACTTTTGAGAGAGTAGGTTGGATAGAACCATGGAAACGCTCGCCCAATTCAGTTATTTCGGCCAGGCCAGTTCCCAGGCCTGTTATGTTTACGGCATGGTGCTGTTGATCGCATCCGCCTGGTTGGCCTTGAACATGGAGAAACCGGGAAAATAGCTTTTAATACGGAGCAGGCCTTCATAAACCACCAGGCAGATCAATCGGGTCTGCCTGTTTTTATTGGGGGGGAATTGGCACCGGAAGAAGAGCGCCCGGCATACCCGTCAGGCGCCTGAGGCGGCAGGCTTAACCGAAAACCTGGTGTTACTTTTAGCCCTCGGCCATGGTGAGGTTGTAGGCCAGGTTGTCCAGCTTAACGGTGAAATCGACGTTTTCCACCGCCATGCCTTCCGGCACCTGGAGTTGGATGGGGGCAAAATTGAGGATGGCTTTGACGCCCGAGGAGATAAGGCGCAGGGCCGCCATTTGGGCCTTGGCCGCGGGAGTGGCGATGACCCCGATCTCGACGCCCTTTTCCTTGACCACCACCTCCAATTCGTCCACGGAGTGGATGATCTGGCCGCTGGGCACCCGGCGCCCGACCTTGGCCGGGTCGATGTCGAAAACCGCCACGAACTCGTAGCCCTGGCGAATGAAGTTCTGGTGGGCCAGCAGCGCCGAACCCAGGTTGCCGATCCCCACCAGGGCCATCTTCCACGTCTTGTTGAGACCCAGGATGCGCTTGATCTCAAACAGGAGTTCCTTAACGAAGTACCCGACCCCCCGGATGCCGAACTCTCCGAAGTAAGCCAGGTCCTTGCGGATCTGAGCCGGGTTGATGCCGCACTTCAGGGCCAGCTTGTCCGAGGCGATGATCTTGACCCCTTCCTGGGACAGGGCCTCTAGATACCGGGAATAAATGGACAGACGGGTAATGGTGGCAGTGGGTATTTTGGAGAATTTCATGACTGAGCGCATTCGTTGGCTGCTATAATTTCCGACAATCCTTGTGGAATTTTGCACAAATCCGTGGCTGAAAAAGGGGGGCGCAGTGGCCCCCCTCCTGACTTTCAGCTAACTACATCTTGAAGCCCAGAGCCGTGGCAATGGGTTTGGCCATCGGGTACGCGTACAGGATGATCAGGGCCACGACCAGAGCATAAATACACAGAGACTCGATCATAGCCAGACCGATCAGCATGGTGACGGTGATTTTTCCGGAAGCCTCGGGGTTACGGGCGATGCCTTCCACCGAGCTCTTCACGGCCATGCCCTGGCCGATGCCGGTACCAAAAGCGGCGATGCCGATGCCGAAGCCGGCGGCCATAACCGCATAGCTGAAAAAGGTGCCCAAGCCGGCGGAAGCGCCAGCCGCGCCGGCGGGCTCAGCCGCCAGAGCCAGGGAAGCCCAAAGCAGGGTTACCAGCATGCTCAGTCCAAGAACCATGGATTTTCTCATTACGAAAAACCTCCTTAAATGATGTTGAGATATATGATGTGGCCTTCTTCCAAGATTTTGGTGGCGCAGGCTAAAGCCTGCGGCTACCCCTTTATTAATGGGCGTGCTCCATGGACCCGGCAAAGTACATCATGGACAGCAGCGTGAAGACGAAAGCCTGCACGACGCTGGTGAAGACCGCCAGGAACATCATGGGCAGGGGGGCCAGGAATTGCCCGGCCAGGAATAAGAGGATCGCCAGGACCAGATCTTCCCCCATGATATTGCCGAAAAGACGCAAAGTCAGGGAGAGCACCCGGGCGAAGTGGCCGATGATCTCAATGATGAAGAACAAGGGCGCCAGGGCCGGGATGGGACCCAGAAAATGCTTGATATATTTAGCCCCGTGATACTTGACCCCTAAGTAGTGCGTATAAACGAAGGTGCACAGGGCCAGAGACAGGGTGATGTTGATATTGGAGGTGGGAGACAGAAAACCCGGAATCAAGCCGACCAGGTTGCAGAACATGATGAACAGGAAGAAGGTGGCGATGAACGGGAAGAAGGCCCGGCCCTCTTCACCGGTGACATCCACCATGAACTCTTCCAGGCCGCCCACTATCAGCTCAAAGACATTCTGGGCGCCCTTGGGCACTATGGTTATCTGGCGGCCGGCCAGCCAGCCCAGGCCCAGGAGAATGAAAGAGACCAACACGGCATAAGTGAGATGCGGCGGGATGTGCAGGCCGAATTTCCCAAAAAGTAAATCAAGAAATAGAATGGGGTGTTCCATGGGACGGGTTTGCCTCCTTATTCTTGAGCTTGATCGTTTCTTGAAGCGCGGCCAGCATCAAGGTCAGGACCACCGTGGACAGTCCCACCAGCAGCCCGAAGATGTTGACCCAACCATGACTGATTAACAGGAAAATAATCACCAGCAGTGCAAAGAAGCGCAGCAGTTGCCGGCCGGCGAACCAGGCCCTGGCCCGGCTCGAACCTTCCTCCGGATTAGCTGCCAGCGGCTCCAGCATACCTTTCAAGGCCTGATGCAAGAGGTGGAAATTGACCACCACCAGCAGGCCTCCCACCAGGATGCCCAGGGCAAATTCCCGGCCGCGCCAGATAAACCCGGCCAGGACCAGCACCGCCAGGACCACCCAGTTGGCGATTTTCAAGTGGCGAGGGGACAGCGCATCCATCAAGCCCTCACTTCCGGTCCTGGATTTTTTTGCCCATGATATAGACATTCCGAAAGCCGGCGATGATGCCGACAATCAACCCGATGATCTTGAACAGATAGCCGGTGCCAAAATAGTTGTCAAGCAAATAACCGACAAAGGCGCCGATGAAAATGGCGAACACCAGGGCCAAGCCGATGGAACTGGCTTGATAGCCCCCGGAAAAAAGCTCTTTTAAAAATTTTTTGGTGTCTTCCCTCAAGGCGCTCCCGCTCGAATCAGTCCCGCGAGAAAATGATTCTTTTCACATGTGCCTACCTATCATACCCCCGCCCCATAGTCAATAATTTTTGGCAAAAAGGTGCGGAGAAAAAAGCCAAGGAAATTGCTCAAAGATATAAACCAGTTATATTTGACCCGGCGACGCCCGGTTCCCTCCGGCGCCGGGCCTGAACCGGCAGTTTGTGCTTTTTTTCTTTAAGTTTGGGGCCCCGCAGGGACCGGCGGCTCCCGGTGGACCGGAAGTTCGATGACGAAGACCGTCCCTTCCCGGCCGGTCCGCTCCACGTAAATCCGCCCCATGTGTTTCTGAATGATCCCATAGCTGATAGACAGGCCGAGGCCCACGCCTTTGCCCACTTCCTTGGTGGTGAAGAAGGGATCGAAGAGGCGGCTGAGATACTGCTCCGGGATACCGGGGCCGGTGTCGCTGATGGTGATAAGGACGAGTTCGCCCCCCTGCCCCACCGCGGTGTTGACGGTAAGCCGGCCCTCCCCTTGCATGGATTCACCGCTGTTCATCAGCAGGTTGATGAACACCTGCTCCAGCCTGCTCTTATCCCCCAGAACCGGCGGCAGGTTGTGATCGAGTTCCCGGACCAACTCGATGCTCTGGAACAGGAGATGGTCTTCCACCAGGGAAATCACCTCTTCCCACACCGCGTTGATGTTCAGGGGCACCATTTTGGAGGGCATGTGCCGGGAGAATTCCAGCAGACCCTGGACGATCTCCTTGCACCGGGTGGCTTCCCGGACGATCTTCTCGACCTGGGTGCGCTCCGGCGCAGCCGGGTCCAGGTCTTCCAGCAGGAGATAACTGTAAACCAGGATGCCCCCCAGGGGATTGTTGATTTCGTGGGCCACCCCCGCGGCCAGTTGTCCTAAAGCCGCCAGCTTTTCGGTGCGGCTCAGGTGCTCCTCCAGGTGTTTTTTGTGGGTGATGTCCCGGATATGGGTCTGCATGGCGGGCTGGCCGTCGTAGGCGGTGGGGAAAGAGACGCCCTCCAGGTCGAACTTGCTGTCGTCCTTCCTGACTCCCTTCATCTCGAAGATCCGGGGGGTGGCGCCGCCGCGCTGCTGCTGGGTCTGCCACCGACTCACCACCTGGCGGTACTGGGGGTCCACGAACTGCAGCAGGGAGCGGCCCAGCATTTCCTCAGGGTCCCGGTACTTGAACATCTCGAGGCAGGCCCGGTTCACATACAACAGCTTCATGTCGCGGTGGAGCACGATGCCGTCCAGGGAGGTCTCCACCAGGCGGCGGAACTTTTCTTCGGAATCCTTCAGTTCCCGGGCCAACTGCTCCCGTTTGGTCACATCCAGGATGACCTGGACCGCGCCCTGAATGCGGCCCTCCTCATCATAAATGGGGGACGCGGTATGATAGAGATAACGCTCCCGGCCCCGAAAATTGGGGAAATATTCGTAGGCCTCATAGGCCCCGGGCAGGTTCGGGGAGGGCTTCAGGTTCTTATCCCCGAAAAATTTTTCCAGGGCCTTGATGTTTTGCTCCACCACCAGGGAGGCCATGGAGGGCCGCTCATGGGTGTAGAACGGCAGCCAGTAGCGGTAGGTCCCCACCATTTCATGCCGGGAAAACCCGGTCAATTCCTCGCAGGCCCGGTTCCAGTAAATGATCCGGTGGGTGCGGTCGATGACGAAGGTGGGCACCGGCAGGCCTTCCAGAATGCCTTCGGTGGTCTGTTTCTCCCGCAAAAGTTCCCATTCTTTGTGCTTGCGCTCGTTAATGTTCTTTAGAATGCCTTCATAACCGGTAACGCGGCCTTCTTTGTTCCGGCGCACGATGCCGGTGAGCAGGGCATAGACCTGGCCGCCGTCTTGGGGCTTCAGGGTCAATTCCAGGTCGCGGACGTAATCTTCCACTTCCACCTTGAGCTGAAAGCGCTCCCAGTCCCGGGGGTTTTGGAAAATTTCCCGGAGATGCGGCAGGCTCAAGGCCTCGGCCTTGGAGGCGAACTTCAAGAGCTCCACGCCGGCGGGATTGAGGTCCAGAAGGCGGCCTTCCAGGTCGGTGACGAAGATCATGTCCTTGGAGCCCTCAAAGATACGGCGGTAGCGCCGCTCCGAGCGCCGCAGCTCGTGGTACAGGCGGGCGTTCTCAATAGCCAGGCCGATCTGGTTGCCCAGGATGCTGAAGAAATATTTGCGCCGCCGGGAGGACCGGAAGGGCCGGGCGTTTTCCGCCGCCAGATTGAGAAACCCGGTGATGTCCTCCCGGTACTTCAAGGGGATGCTGACCACCGAGCGGAACCGGGGATCGTGCCGGATCAGGTCGGTAAAAGTGGAGGACAACAGGCGGGAATCTTCACTGATATCCTTAATGATCAAGGGTTCGCCGGCCCGGGACATATCGGCGCGGATCAGGGTATCCTGCACCCGGCTGGACAGCTTGCCCAGGTATTCCTGGGGAAACCCCCGGGACGCGGCATAGGTCAGGCGTTGGCGCACCTGGTCCCAGAGCAGCAGCAGGCCGGCGTCAATATGGAAAAAATCCAGGACCGCGGACAGGACTTCGTCGATGATCTCCTGGAGATCCAGGGTATGCGCGGTGATGGTGGCGATTTGATTGAACAGGTGGAGTTCCCGGCGGTGTTCCTTTTCTCCCGGTTCGTGCTGCTCCGGCGCCTCAATGGCGTCCGCGGCTGCTTGTTCCGCCATGCCTGGCTCTCCTTGGGTGCGGTCCGGCTGGGGTAGATGGCCTTGCTGGCCCTGAAGTTTGTCGGTCCGGTCCGCTGACCGGTATCACCATCATATCAGAAAGAGGCCGTTGGAAGGAAGGGTCCGGCATCTTTCAGGGCATGATGGTAAGACAGGATATGAGGCAGGTGGCTGCGCCCAAGAGGATAATACCCCAAACTTCGGCTCCTTTTGGGATAACTATCTAATATAGCAAGGTAATTTGCATAAATGGCCGGGAAAGTCTCCAAATTTTTTTTGAATTAAATTTCAAGACAATTTAATCATTTTGATCATGCACAAATGATCATTTTGATCATTTGAAGAGCCCTTTCCCTTTGTTAAATTAACGTCAACACTCAGATTAATATTGCTTTTTAAAGAGGAGGGGCTATGTGCGCTGCAGAACGAATCCTGAAAAGCGAACATCGGGTAACTTCCCTGAATCCAAGAAATGATAAGGTAAGCGGGGAAACGGATATCAACCAGCTTGACGGCATGCTAACTATCGAGCAAGTATCTAAACTAACAGGGTTAAATAAAACTACCTTGCGATATTGGGAAAGAAAATATAAGGATTTTCTTCTTCCCAAACGCACGGAAACAAGGCAGAGACAATACTCATTGAAAGATATTAAGATCATTAAAACGATAAAGAGGCTTCAAGATGAAGAATTCCTGACGTTCAAGGGAATCTACCTGCGTCTAAAGAATCTTCCCTAAAGTAATTAAAATAATCCGTTCAACTCGGATTATCGCCGCGACAGAATTACCTCCATCTCTTTCTGCTGTTTTCTTTCGGTAGATTCGTCGCATAGTTATTCAATCAGAATCCCAAGTGGGGTGGATAGCCCGTTGGGCGGGAAAGCGCAACGCTTCCCGCCATGAGCATTATTCCGTCCATATACTTCGAACCTTATCATCTGCCGCCCCATCAAGGGTATAAATGCCGCGTTCCACGTAGCGATGCAAGCTTGAATGCGGCCAATCCGCGGCCCTAGTAACATGACTGCGCTTTACCGCGCCTTGAACAACTCCCGAAGGTTGTCAATGTTTTCGGTCAGAAGTTTCCGGCAGCCTTCCAAGAGCGTGACCATGAAGAAGAATGCCGCCAGGAACAAAGGCGCGGATATATTGCGGCATAAGTCAGGCCCGACCCAATTGCCGAAGGCGGGATGCGCTGCGCTTTCCTGCCCTACCTCCCATCTTGAAAAGTAGCTATCAATAACCTATTCATATCGTGAAATAATCGGAAACGGGAAATCAGGGGTTGTTGCCTGTATAGCGGGAGGCCAGTTGGGGCCAGAGTTGCGAGGTGCGGCAGCGGGCGGCCCGGACGATGGCCTCGAGGTCGGCCAGGGCGGTAGGGAGGTCGTCGTTGACCACCAGGTAATCATACCAGGAGACTTCTTTTAGTTCGGCCCGGCCATTGGCCAGGCGGCGGGCCAGCTCTTCGGGGTCCAGGCGGCCCCGGCCGTGCAGGCGCCGCTCCAGTTCCCCGAGACTGGGAGGCAGGATGAAGATCAAAGTCGCCTGGGGAAATTCCTGCTTGAGGGCCCGGCCTCCCCGGGAATCCAGGTCGAAGACCAGGTCCGCGCCGGAATCCACCCTCTCCTGGACCCAGTGCCGGGAGGTGCCGTACCCGTAGCCGAACTGCTCCACCCATTCCGCCAGGGCGCCGGTATCGGCCAGGCGCCGGAACTCCGCCGGGCTGACAAAGAAATAATCCCGGCCGTCCACCTCGCCCGGCCGCGGCGGCCGGGTAGTATAGGAGATGGAGAACCGGAGTCTGGGGTCCTTAGCCATCAAGGCTTTCAGCAGGGTAGTCTTGCCGGTCCCGGAAGGGGCGGTGATCACGAAGATTTCGCCGGGCACTTACTCGTCCTTCTCCTCCAGGTCAGGCCGCACGCCGCCGCTATGATTGCCGTTCATGCGCTGGGAGATGGTCTCCGCGTGCACCGCCGATAAGATGATGTGATTGCTGTCCGTCACGATAATGGACCGGGTCTTGCGGCCATGAGTGGCGTCAATGAGGCGGTCGGCCTGCGTGGCCCGCTCCCGCAAGCGTTTCATGGGGGCCGAGCCCGGCATGACCACCGCCACCACCCGATGGGAGATCACGGTATTGCCGAAACCGATGTTGATTAAGCGCCCATCCATAGGTTTATTCCCCCCCTTAATTCTACTCGATATTTTGTACCTGCTCCCGGAGCCGCTCCAGGGAGCCCTTGATTTCCAACACCGCCTGGGAGATGGTCAGATCATTGGCCTTGGAGCCGATGGTGTTGGCTTCCCGCAGCATCTCCTGGAGCAGGAACTCCTGCTTGCGCCCCACCGGCGCCTGACTTTCCAGGGTCTGCTGGAATTGGGTCAGATGGCTTTCCAGCCGGGCCAATTCTTCGGCCACGTCCCGGCGTTCAGCCATCAGGGCCACTTCCTGGGCCAGGCGGGTCTCATCCACCGGAGCCCCCTCGGGAAAGAGTTCCGCTAGACGGGTGGTGACCCGCTCCCGCCAGAGTTGGGGCAACTTCGGCGCCTGCTCGGCAATCAGGCTGACCTCGCGGCGGATATCCGCCAGGTGCCCGGCCAGGTCGGCCGCCAGGGCCGCGCCCTCGGTGAGACGCATCTCGTCCAGCACACCCAGGGCCAGGGTCACCGCCTGGGATACCGTCTCCCAGGTCTCTTCCATTTCCATATCCTGATTCACCTGCTCTTTAACCACGAGCAGGTCCGCAAAGTGGAGAAAATGCTCCAACTTCAAGGACTCGGGGGTGTTGCCGGCGAGCCGGATGCCCTCCAACACCGTTTTGACCTCGGCCACCACGCCCTCATCCAGCCTCATAGTCAGGGTCTTTTGGGCCAGGGATTCCCAGGAAAGCTGCATCTCCACCCGGCCCCGGGCCACCCGGCTCTTCATGAGCTTCCGGAACCGGTCCTCCAAGGC
Source organism: Desulfobaccales bacterium (assembly GCA_041650575.1). Lineage (GTDB taxonomy): Bacteria > Desulfobacterota > Desulfobaccia > Desulfobaccales > 0-14-0-80-60-11 > 0-14-0-80-60-11. The sequence continues at coordinate 3,697 of JBAZKX010000007.1, read as the reverse complement.
CCAGAGACGTTTGGGGAGGTTCAGCGAGAGTTCCAAAAAGCGGTGGTTGAGGCTCCGGAGTTCCACCACCCACTTCTGGCTGGAGGTCTCCACCTCACCCCGCCCATACGCGGTCATGCTCTTGATCAATCCGTTACCGCCTTAAGTTGCCAGAGGTATTTGCGGCGCACCGACCCCAGCAGCGCCGGGAGCTCCCCCCGGGCATAATCCGGGTAGCTCCAGGGCAATGGCCGAAAACTCCCCTGGCCGTAAATCAGGGTTAAATCCCCGTAAATGCCATGATCCAGATAAATGCGGTGAGTGAAATTTTTGCCCGTGGCCAGCACCAGTCGCTCTCTGGTCACGTAACCCGGGTCCAGGTTCGCCAGCCGGCGTTCACCCAGGCTGAAGGCTCTCTCCACTTCGTTGGTAAAGACCTTCCAGTCCGCCACGCGGGCCGGATCGGCCAGGTGGAGGAAGGAAACCAGGCGGCGGCCCAGGTTCGGGCCCATTTCCGGGGCGTAATAAGAGGTGGCGTCAAAAGGCCACCAGGGACCCACCAGGTCGGGGGGTCCGAAATACCCCGCCAGTCGTGCGATGACAGGCGGACCCAAATCTTCCCGGGCCAACAGCATACTGACCATGGGCTTGACTGGCGTTGGCGGGCCCGGCCTGCTCATGTTCTTCCTTTCCTCGAGACGCAAACCATTTTATGGCAGGGCCGCCCTAAACGCAACGGAAAAATTATGTGAAATTTAGCGCAATTATGGGCCTGATCCCTTATAGAAGAAACTCAGGAAGGGGTCTCGAAAAAGCTTAAGACCGGCGCTGAGTTAGGTTAAGATTTTTTTGACCGGCGGGAAGCCGCAGCCCTTAGCAGGGAGAAGGGTTGATTTCGGCCCGCCTCCGACCGATAATGATAAAAGACAACGAATGCCGCCTAGCCCCAATCTGCTAGGAAAACCGGTGCCTTATGCCGCTTACGGTCTGTGAAACCTTTGTCAGCCTCATGGGCGAATCCACCCGGATAGGGCTGCCGGCGTATTTCATCCGCCTGACGGGCTGTAATTTGCGCTGCCGTTATTGCGACACGACTTATGCCTATGAGGGCGGGTCCGAGATGACCGTAGCCGCGCTGGTCGAGGCCGCCCGGGCCCAGCCCCACCGGCTGGCCCTGGTCACCGGCGGCGAACCCCTGCTCCAGGCCGAGACCCCGGCCCTGCTCACGGCCCTGGCCGACGCGGGCTTTACCGTTTGCCTGGAGACCAACGGCACCCGGTCCATCGCCGACGTGGACGCCCGGGTGCACCGGATTGTGGACGTGAAATGTCCGGGCAGCGGCATGGCCGATCAGCACCATTGGGCCAATATGGATCTTTTGACCTCCCGGGACGAAGTCAAGTTCGTGGTGACCGACCGGGCCGATTTCGCCTGGGCCCTGACCGTCATCCGGGACCACCGCCTGGCGGAGCGCCTGCCGGTGCTGATCTCGCCGGGGTTCGGGGAGGTCCCGCTGACCTCGGCCGCGGCCTGGATCGTCGAGAGCGGCCTGCCCTTGCGCCTGAACCCGCAGCTCCATAAATATATCTGGGGACCGGCGGCGCGGGGAGTGTGAAAAACGGGTTCTGGGTTTTAGGTTCTGGATTCTGTAATTTAACCTGTTGTTTCATCTAACTATAGATAGAATTAGGATCTCAACATGTCACCTGGCAGTTCACCGAAAACTGAAAATCGAAAACTGAAAACCCCCTCCAAACCCCTGGCCGTCATCCTGGCCAGCGGCGGGCTGGACAGTTGCGTCACCGCGGCCGCGGCCCGCCGGGAGTTCGACCTGGCCCTGCTGCACGCCAACTACGGTCAGCGGACTCTCGAGCGGGAGTTGGAGGCCTTCCGGGCCCAGGCCGCCTTCTTCCGGGCGGCCGCCACCCTCGAGGTCGATCTCAACTACCTGGGGGTGATCGGCGGCTCCAGCCTCACGGACCTCGCCCTCGCCATACCCACCGACGAGGTGGAACCCCCGGGCATTCCGTCCACCTATGTGCCCTTCCGCAACTCCAATTTTTTGGCCGCGGCGGTGGCCTGGGCCGAAGTCCTGGGGGCCAGCGCCTTGTTCATCGGCGCCAACATCCTGGATAATCCCGGCTATCCCGACTGCCGCCCCGAATACTTCCAGGCTTATGAGCGCCTCATCGAGTTGGGCACCCGGCCCGAGACCCACATCCGCATCCACACCCCTTTGATCAACCTGGACAAGGCCGGCATCGTGCGCCTGGGCCTGGAGTTGGGCGCGCCCCTGGACCTCACCTGGTCCTGCTACCAGGACCATATCCGGGCCTGCGGCAAGTGTTCTTCCTGCCGCCTGCGCCTCAAAGGCTTTGCGGCCGCGGGCGTCCCCGACCCCATTCCGTATGAATCCTGAGGATCAAACCTGATTATATAGCGTTGGCTATAAATCCATTCCGCTTGCCGATGTTTAAAATCCCCCTAAATCCCCCTTTTCCAAAGGGAGACTTTTAAAGCAATTCCTTGTAGTTCCCCCCTTTGCCAAAGGGGGGTTAGGGCAGGCGTGTCCGGCAAGGTTTTTGCCTGGAAGCCGGGAATATCTGATTGAAGAAAGGCATTCTCCCAAGCTGATCATCTCACGGAAATTTCAAGCTATTCCCCTCTCCACCCTTGGGGGGAGAGGGCAGGGTGAGGGGGGTGTCAGCCGACGAAGCCACCCCTCACCCCAACCCTCTCCCCTCGCAGGGGAGAGGGGGTTTTTGCTGCCACGGGTAATAGACTGCGCCGGCCCCGGCAAAAGCCCTGCTGTTCCATGTTTAATTTTCAATCTGCCACCGCTCATCCATAATCTCTGCCGGACACGCCTGGGGGTAGGGGGGATTTTGCTTTTTGAGCATCTGCCATAACGGAAAGAACTTTGGCGTTACCTAGAGCTCGTACCGGGCGGCGATGGGAATGCGCCGGCCCATGCCGAAGGCCTTGGAGGTGATCTTCAGGCCTGGCGCGGCCTGGCGGCGCTTGTACTCACTGCGGTCGATGGTGCGGATGATCCACCTGACGGTCTCCGGGTCAAACCCCAGCTTGACGATATCCCCGTAGCTCAAGCCCTCCACCAGGTAGTGATTCATGATGCAATCCAGGATGTCATAGGGCGGCAGGGTGTCCTGGTCCTTCTGGTCCGGGCGCAGCTCCGCGGAAGGCGCCTTGCGGATGATCTGGCCGGGGATAAGTTCCCGGTCCCGGTTGATGAACGCGGCCAGTTCATAGACCATGGTCTTGGGCACGTCCGCCAGGACGCTGAGCCCGCCGCTCATGTCGCCGTAGAGGGTGCAGTAGCCCACCGCGATTTCGCTCTTGTTGCCGGTGGACAAGACCATGTGGCCCTCTTTGTTGGAGATGGCCATGAGAAGGTTGCCCCGGATGCGGGCCTGGATATTTTCCAGAGTCACCTCGATCTCCCCCAGTTTCAGGGGCCCGGTTAGGGCTTCCCGGTAGCTCTGGTAAATCGAAGTGATGGGGATGAGTCTGACCGGCACCCCCAGGTTGCGGGCCAAAATCTCGGAGTCGGCAATGCTGGCCCGGGAGGTATAGGGCGACGGCATCAACACCCCCAGAACGTTTTCCGGCCCCAGCGCGGCCGCGGCCAGGCAGCAGGTGACTGCGGAGTCCACCCCGCCGGACAGGCCCACCACGGCCTTGGCAAAGCCGCACTTGT
>JBAZKX010000006.1:0-16082 GCA_041650575.1 Desulfobaccales bacterium | reverse complement strand
CCCCGGGACCTTACGTGAGGCTGACGGTCCGGGACACCGGGCTCGGCATGGATGAGGAAACCCGGGCCCACATCTTCGAACCTTTCTTCACCACCAAAGAGCAGGGTAAGGGCACCGGCCTGGGACTTTCCACCGTTTACGGCATCGTCAAGCAGAGTCAGGGGTACATCGATCTGGAAAGCGTGCCCGGGGAGGGCAGCACTTTCACCATCTATCTGCCGCGCCTGGACGCGGCGGTGTCGCCGCTTGAACCCAAGAAACCCGTCACGGAAAGGCTGCGGGGGACGGAAACGATCCTGTTGGTGGAAGACGAGGACGTGCTGCGGACCCTGCTCGGCAAGTTCCTGCGGCTCTGCGGCTACACGGTGCTCGAAGCCCGCCACGGCGGCGAGGCGCTGTTGCTCTGCGAACGGCATCATGGCACGATCCACCTTATGGTGACCGATGTCGTGATGCCCCAGATGAGCGGCCGCGAACTGTCCGATCGCCTGCTGCCCCTCCACCCGGAAATGAAGGTCCTGTTCATGTCGGGGTACACCGAGGACGCGGTGGTCCACCACGGGGTGGCGCATTTATCGGTGCCTTTCCTCCAGAAGCCCTTTAAACCCATACAACTGGTCCAAAAGATTCAGGCCATCCTCAATCTTCCCGCAGCAAGCTTCGAGTTGGAATGAAGCGGTGACCGGGGGTCTGCCCGGCAGAAAGTCCGGCCGGTTGGCCCAAGGTGAGATTTTCACTTGACAATGTGGCTCGAAGACCGCTCAATTAAAGGGTAATCGGCGGAGGCGGCGGGCGACAACCGGGGTCCAGACGGGAAGGTTGGGGAATGTCTGAAAGAGATGGGCAGCCATGGTAGATAAACACGTGTTTGGGAAGATTCTGGTGGCCAACCGGGGCGAGATCGCGGTGCGGGTCATGCGCTCGGCCCAGGAATTGGGCATCAAGGCGGTGGCCATCTATGAAGAGACCGACAAGGACGCCTTCCACATCATGCGGGCCGACGAAGCGGTCTGCATCGGACCCGGTCCCCGCAAAGACTACCTGAATATCGATAAGATAATCGCCGCGGCCCAACAGACCGGGGCCCAGGCGATTCATCCCGGTTACGGCTTTTTGGCGGAAAACCCCGATTTTCCCGAAGCCTGCACCAATGCGGGCCTGGTGTTTATCGGGCCGCCGCCGGAGGTGATCCGGGACCTGGGGAGCAAGGTCATCGCCCGCACCATCGTCCAGGCCACTGGCCTCCGGGTAATCCCGGCCACCCAGGTCCTGCCCCAGGGAGCCGAAGGCGAAGCGGCAGCCCTGGCCTTTGTCGCGGAACACGACTACCCGGTCATGATCAAGGCCGTCTCGGGCGGCGGCGGCCGGGGGATTCGCCAGATTAATGACGAGAGCAGCCTGTTGAACGGGCTCAAGCGCTCCCGGGCCGAAGCCCTCATGTCCTTCGGGGACGACAGCATCTACCTGGAAAAATGTATGCTTCGGCCCCGGCACGTGGAGGTCCAGATTCTGGCGGACTCCTATGGCAACGTGATGCATCTGGGGACCCGGAATTGCTCCATTCAACGGCGCCATCAGAAGCTGATCGAGATCGCCCCTTCCGGCCTGGACCCGGCCCTGAGCCGGGAAATCTGCGAGGCCGCAGTGCGCGCCGCCCGGGCCGCCAACTATCTCAGCGCCGGTACGGTGGAGTTCCTGGTTGACCACCAGGGCAGATATTATTTCCTCGAAGTGAATACCCGCCTCCAGGTAGAGCACACGGTCACCGAGGTGCTGACCGGCATCGATATCGTGCGGGAGCAGCTCTTGATCGCCATGGGCGCGCCCATCAGTTTTTCCCAGGAGCAGGTGCACGAGCGGGGGTTCGCCATCGAGCTCCGGATCAACGCCGAAGATCCTAAGAATGATTTTTTGGCCAGCCCCGGGGTGGTGGAGGTTTACCGGTCTTCCGCCGGACCCGGGGTCAGGCTCGACGGCGCCATCTACCAGGGGTACAAGATCCCGCCTTTCTACGACTCCCTGATCGTGAAACTCACGGTGTACGGCTTTACCTGGCGGGAGGCGGTGGACCGGATGGCCCGGGCCCTCAACGGCTTTCTGATTATCGGGGTGAAGAGCACCATCCCCTACTTTCAGCAGATCGTCAAAGAGCCGGATTTTATCCGCATGAAGCTCGACACCGGGTATATCGATGACCACCCCCAACTCCTGGATTACCGCGAGCAGGAACGGGAGGTGGACAAACTGGCCCGTTTGATCGCCGAAATCAACGCGCATGAACGAAATCCGCATACCCAATGAGGGGTCACCCCGGGTTGAATGAGTGGAGGGATTAGCAGGCTTCACCTGCAGGGAGAAGGGACCATGTCAGGACGAATTACCCGGGGAATGAGCCCTACCGAGATTCTCGGCATGTTGCGGGAGTCCGAAGGATACTACCTGTGCAACAACGAACGGGACGTGTCCCAATCGGACTTCAAGAACCGGCTCATGCCCATGACCACGGTGCGGGTGGCCCCCCACCGGGAGGCCGCGGGGTTTTTCTCGGTGGAAGTGAGCGGCGGCGCCTCCGTCCACGTGGACCTGATGCGCAAGCAGGTCAATCCCTTCGAACGGCTGCGGATCGCGCATAAGGCCATGCCCCGGACCCTGCTGCAAACCGTGTGCAGGGGGTCCAGCCTCTTCGGCTACCGCCACTATCCCGAAAACGTCATCCGCCTGGCGGTGCGGGAGTTTGCCCGGTACGTGGACGTCTGGCGGGTCTATGATTTTCTCAACCACGTGCCCAATCTGGCGCCGGTGTTTGAGGAGGTGCAGAAGGCCCAGCGGCTGCTCATGCCCAGCGTTTGCTTCTCCACCGGGCCGGAGCATACCGACCGCTATTATGTGGACAAGGTTAAGGAAATCCTCGACGTCACCGGTCCCGAGGTCATCATTTCCATCAAGAACTACGCGGGCCTGGGCACCCCCAAGCGCATCAGCCAACTGGTGGAGTCCATCTGTGCGGCCTTTCCGGGACTGGTGCTTCACTACCACGGCTGCAACACCGACGGCAACGACATCGGGCGCATGAGCGCCGCGGTCCTGGCCGGGGTCAAGATCTGCGACGTGGCGGACCACGGCTACGGGGCCATCTACGGCCAGGCTCCGGCCCTCACCCTCATCCAGGCCCTGGATGACTATGGCAAGAAGGCCGTGGGGGTGGATATTCCCTCCCTCATCAAGTGCTCGGATCTCCTGCGGCAGGAACGCAAAATCTATGAGCCTTTCGAAAGCCCTTTCAGGGGCCATGACCCTACGGTGGCGGCCTATAAGCTCACCGGCGGCGCGGTGGGCAGCGCCTTTGAGCAGGCGGACAAGGGGGGCTTTCTCGACCGTATGCCCGAGATCCTCACGGAGATGGCCCGGGTGCAGGCCGAACTGGGCAACTGGTGGTCGGTAACCCCGGGCTCCCAGATTCTCTGGACTACTGCGGTCAACAACGTCCTCTATGGGCGCTACGAGAGACCGTCCCTGGATTTGAAGAATCTTCTCCTGGGACGCTACGGCCGCCTGCCGTTTCAAAGGCCCGAGGCCTGGATCTGGGAAAAGGTCCTGGAATACCAGCGCTACGACGGGAAGAAGTGGCCGCAGATCCTGGCGGAGGAAGGCGGCATCCAGAAGTCCCCGGACGCCGATCTGGAGTTGGAGCGCCGGCGGCTGGAAGGCGAGCTGGACCGGCCGGCCACGGATGAAGAACTGGCGCTCTACCTCCAGTTCCCCTTTGACGCCCTGTCATTCTTCAAATTCCAGGACCGGTACGGCAAGGTCTGGCTGCTGCCGCCGGAAGTCTGGTTCAGGCGCGGCGGTTTTAAAGACGGCCAACGCATCACCTTCGCGGACGAATACGGGGTGCCCCACTTCATCGAAGTGATCTCCACCCGCCGGGAAGGGGCGCACGTGCTGACCACCTTACTGGTGGACCACAGTTATCAAACCTTCAGCGTCCAGGTAGAAGGGGCCGGTAAGGCCGCGGTGGCCGGCTGAAGCAGGTATGACCCAGCCAAGGGCGGACATACAGGCCCCTACGATAAAATTGCCGTTTCGGGCGCTTTGGTTCAGTATCCCAGGTCCTCTCCCACCAGCTTGACGTGGATGCGGTTTTCGATCATGTGGCCCTCGATGATGGACCACATGTAACAGATGCGCTCCGGGCTCTTGCAGTCGATGCACAGGCCCGTTTCGGCGCAGGGGGTGGCCCGGCCCAGGCGGATGCAGTTGATGGGCGCGGCGTGGTGTTTCACCCGGGCCATGGCGCTCTCCAGGTCAGGGGCCACCTTGTTCATTCCCACCACCAGAATGACCTTCTTGGGTCCGAAACACATGCCCGCCACCCGGTTGCCCAGGCCGTCCAGATTCACCAGTTTGCCGTCCATGGTGATGGCGTTGGAGCCCGTAATAAAAAAGTCCGCCAGCAGCGACTGGCGGCGCCGTTCGTGCGCCACTTCCGGGGCCAGCCCCGGTTGGAAGGGGTCAAGCACCTCCACCCCGGGTTTGTGGCCCAGGGCCTCCCACAGACCCATCTCTACCACCGACATGGACCCGCCCCGGCTGACGATGGCCCCGGCGGGAATCATGGCCAGGATTTCATCCCGGGCCTGGGCCGCGCTGGGGGCGTAACTGGCCTCCAGCCGCCGCTTGGTCAAGGCTTTGATCAGATTATGCGCTAACTTTTCCCGGTACGTGATCTGGTGGATGTCCATAATTCGTCCTTTCAGGCTAATTTTTCTTCATTATATCGCGTTGAAACCGGCAGTGAGCCTGCCGGGTCAAAAATTTGCGCGACAATCGAAACTTAATTATTTCATAACCTTAATTTAATCAACCGCCGATAAGATCATGTACTCAAGAGAGGGAATTCTGTTTAGGGAGAGTCTTCATGCTTGAGCAAAATCTTATCGAGGGCGCGCCGGCTGGCGCTCACCTGGCCCACACGCCGCCGCCGCCCCGGTTGTCTGCGGCCCGCTGCCTGGCGCCGTTGCACCAGGCCATCGCCTCGGTCCACCGCCGCCGCCACCAGGGCCAGGATCAGGTGATCATCCGGTTTCGCAATGGTTATGGGGCGATTATTTCTGAGTCTCGCTACCGGGAAGGCATCCTGGAAATCGCCCCTGTCCGGTTTATAGGCCCCGGGTCGAATGACTATGAGTTTCATTTTCGGTCGCACGTGCCTGATTTGACCTGGGGTTCGGACTGCGACGAGATCGCGCGCGTCTGCCGGCAGATTGCCCGCCTGCAACCGTTTGGGGCGAAGTAGGCGACCCCGGTCCAGGGCCATACTGAAGCGACGGGACAAATCTGCTGTTCCCGCGTCAAGGCGCGAAGGGCCGTCAGACACCGCCAAGTGCTGTTGTTCAGTTCTTCGAGGTGCTTTCTCAGGCCGGCTGTTAATCACCCGGAGGGGTGGCCAACCTGCGGGTGTCAAAAAAGGGGGCGGACCTTTGCGGCCGCCTCCATATCTTCCGGGTTCACCATGCACAGGCGGCAGCATATCCCCCGGGCTCTGCAAAGCGCTCCAGGAAAAGACCATCGCCGATCAAGCTGCTTCCTCGCTTAAGTATCTGTCCCCTTCTCCTAGGGAAAATTAATTAGCCATTCAAGGTGTTGAAGGAAATTTCCGATACCCCTGACAGGACCTCAAGCTAGAACAGGGGGATTTTCGGGGGATATTCCGCCAGCAGCTCGGCCGCCCCGGCCGGAGAGGCCGGCTTTTGGCAAGCGGGTGGCCGGAGGGCGGGGTCTCAGCCATTCACCGCGCGGGAGAACCACTCATAGATCTTCCAGCCCGCCATTCCCCCGGTAAGGTTGCGCACCCGGGGAAATCCCCTCTTTTTCAGGGCCAGGGAGACGAAAGGCGAGCGATGGCCCGTCATACAGATCACCACCACGGTTTGGGAAGGCGGCCCCAGGGGAAGTTTATCGGAATGCGCCAGACCTGCCGGGACATTGAGGGCACCGGGGAGATGGAACCAGGCATATTCGGGCGGCGTACGCACATCCAGCAAGACCAGGTCGGCGGCCCCGGCCTCTAACTTTTTCCGGAGCTGCCAGGGAAAAATCGGTTTTACCCCCAAGAGCCACCAGACGGCATCCCACGCCAGGAAGACCGCGATGATGGGGATCAGAGCAGTTTGCATGGTGATCCCTTCCCTCCTCAAGGTTTTCAAAGCACCTGATTAAGATAGTTATTTATTTTGCCTTTGCCGCCCCTGCCGACATAAAATGGCGGCAATAGGGGTCTGGCGGTAGTCAGGGGCCGGATATCAGGTTAGCCTTCCAGGTCGTGGTTCGAGGGAGGAAAAGGCCAAGAGGCCCGTAGCCGGCCACTCATTTGAAGCTCCTTGGCGAGGCGGTACGCCCATGGTGAAGCGCGCCCGAATCCGACCGCTGAACCGGGCCCCTATAGGGCCGGGGGCGGTGGTCTATTGGATGAGCCGGGACCAGCGGGTCCGGGACAACTGGGCCTTGCTGTACGCGCAGGAACTGGCCCTGGCCCGACAGCGGCCGCTGGGGGTGGTGTTCTGCCTGGCGCCGGCGTTTCTCGGGGCCACCTGGCGGCAGTACGGCTTTATGCTGAAGGGCTTGCAGGAAGTCGCCGAGGACCTGGCTGCATTGAACATCCCTTTGATTCTCCTGACGGGGGACCCGGCCCAGGCGCTGCCCCGCTTCGTGGCCGCCTCCCGGGTCGGGGCGGTGGTCAGCGATTTTTCGCCCCTGCGCCTGGTGCGGGGCTGGAGGACCGCGGTGGCGGAGCGCCTCGGGGTTTCGCTTTCGGAAGTGGACGCCCACAACCTGGTGCCCTGCTGGGTGGCCTCCCCCAAGGCGGAATATGGGGCCTATACCTTAAGGCCCAAGCTGAAGCGGCTGCTGCCGGAATTTTTGGAGGAATTCCCGCCGCCGGTCCGGCATCCGGTGGGATGGCAGGGAGGCCGGCCGGAGATTGCTTGGGAGAAACTCCGGGACACCCTGGCCATCGACTTTTCGGTTCCGGAGGTGAACTGGCTCAGGCCGGGAGAGCGCCAGGCCCGGGCCCGGCTGGATGAGTTCTTGGAACACCGGCTGCCTTTTTACGAGGAAAGGCGCAACAATCCCACCCATGAGGGCCAGTCGGACCTGTCGCCATACCTCCATTTCGGTCAGCTCTCAGCCCAGCGGGTGGCCCTGGAAGTGGAAAGCCGCCATGGGCATGACGCCGCCCGGGAGGGTTTTCTGGAAGAACTCATCGTGCGCCGGGAACTGGCGGACAATTATTGCTTCTACCAGCCCCAGTATGATACGTTTGCGGGCTTTCCCACCTGGGCCCAGAAGACCTTGAACGAGCATCGCGGGGATCAACGGCCCCGGCTGTATACTGCGGAGGAACTGGAATCGGGCCGGACCCACGATGAGCTGTGGAACGCGGCTCAGCGGGAACTGGCGGTCCGGGGCAAGCTGCACGGCTACCTGCGCATGTACTGGGCCAAAAAGATCCTGGAGTGGATCGCCTCTCCCGAAGAGGCCCAGGCCCTGGCCATATATCTCAATGATAAGTACGAGCTGGACGGGCGGGACCCCAACGGCTATGCCGGCATTGCCTGGAGCCTCGGCGGGGTCCATGACCGGGCGTGGCTTGAGCGGCCCGTGTTTGGCAAGATCAGGTATATGAGCTACAATGGCTGCCGGGCCAAGTTCAACGTGGAGGCTTACATCAACCAGACCCGCCAGCCATCAGGCCGTTGAGCACCGCGGCCAGGGGAGGACCGGATGCCGGAGACGCCGGAAACGCTCGAACTCATCGGGAACCTGCTGCACACCCAGAAACTGGCGGTGCTTTCCACCCAGCACCACGGCCAGCCTTACTGTAATCTCATCGCCCTGGCTGCTACCGCCGATCTGAAGTATATTCTCTTTGCCACTACCCGGGCCACGCGCAAATACGCCAACCTGATGGCCGATCCCCGGGTGGCGCTGTTAGTGGATAACCGGAAAAACGAGGTGGCGGATTTTACCGAAGCCGCGGGGCTGACCGCCTTGGGTAAGGTCTGGGAATTACAGGGCCTGGAACGCCAGCAATTCTTAAAAATCTACCTGGAGAAGCACCCTTATCTCGAGGCCTTTGTGACCGACCCCGACTGCGCCCTGCTGCGGGTCAAGGTGGATAAATACATCGTGGTCACCCGGTTCCAGGAGGTCAGGGAGGTCCAGATACCTGCATAACCCGGGAGTAAAGCGCGCTGCGGGGATTTTCGGGGACTTAAGAGAATTAATCAAGAGGAGGAGAGGATGGTAAATTGGAGGAAGGTGGGGTTGGTCGCGGTTTGGCTGGTCTGTGGGGCACTCCTGTTTTGCGGCTGTGCCGAAAGGCAGGCGGCCGTTCGGGACCAGGTAACCACGGAATATTTGTTGAGCCAGGCCGGATTTACCCAGTATAAGCCGAATATGGAAACTCCCAAGACCCAGGCGCTCCTGGACGCCCTGCCCGGCGGGCAGATCACGACCTTTAATGCTAACGGCGTCCCCTATCATGCCTATCCGGATAAGCTGTCCAACGTCCTCTACGTCGGGGATGCGGCCGCCTATCAAAAATATGTCGGCCTGGCCCAGGGCAGGAACTTGTGCCAGCGGGTGGACGCGCCGAATTCGGAAGGATTTTGGGTCTGTTTCCAGGAGTTACAGCAGGCGGGGACGGGACCCGGGAGAAAGTAGGCGGCGGTCAGGCCGGTTAAAGCTTGCAGATGCCGTGGATCGAGTCGCAGGCCTGGCTATAGAGGCGTTCGATCCAGTCCGCTTCCCGGCGGTAGGAGGTGACCGCAGCCCCCGCAGCCGCGGCTTGCCTGGCCAGCCGCCCCAAGAGGCGGTGGGTAGTGGCAATAAAGGTGGCATGGCTCCAGGTTAAGGGTGATACGGAAAGGGGCGCCCCGGTCAGCGGGTCGAGCTGCTCGGGCAGGACCCCGGACGGCAAGGCGTGCGCGGCCGCCCAGGATAGGAGGTCCGAGGCCTGTTGCAGTTCGTCGTCGTTGCCATCTTTCTCCAGTAGATAATCGGCCAGCCACAGGGTGCAGATGAACCAGGGGTTGCCCGGGACCTCCCGGCTGACCCGGTGATAGGGGTCGTTTTCATAGCGGGCCAGGCCGCCGATGGGGGTGTTGACCCATAATTTCTCCCGCAGGGCCGTCATGGTGGCGGCCAGACGGGGGTCATCGGCCCGGTAGAGGCCGAAGGCGAACAGGCCCCACAAACTGGCGTCGCAGGCGCCATCCACTTCCCACGGCCCCCCGTGATTGCGGTGCAGCATGCGGCAGAAGCGGTTCAATTCGGGGCGCCAGAGGTGCAGGGAGGCGGCGTCCCTGATCTCCGCGGCGACTTGCTGATAATAGACCGCCCGGTCTTCCTCGCCGAAGACCTTGCAGAACAGAGACGCCGCGGTGAGGCCGCCGAATACCGCGCCTACCGTGAAGCTCAGGATGCCCCGGCGTTCTTCCCAGAGGTCATAAGAGGGAGCCGGCAGGCCGGATTCGGCGTCCCGGTACTGGCACATGAAATTCGCGGTCTTTTTCACCAGGGGCCGATACAGGGGTTTGATGAAATCCAGGTCGCGGTACAAGACGAAGTGCTGCCACAAGGCCCAGACCACCAGGGCGGTGGAGTCTTCCTGGATGGGCAATTGGGGCTGGCCTTCGTGGTACCAGGGATGCCAGGAGGAGGCCAGGGTGCCGTCAGGATTGAACTTGTGCAGGAGGCAGCCCTCGGGTTGCAGGAGGCCGGACATGAACTGGAAGAAATTCCGGGTGGAGGCGGGGTGGCCGGCCTGGTCCAGGGCGTGGGCCACCAGGGCGCCGTCCCGGGGCCAGACGTAGGAGTAGGTATCCCGGTTGAAATAGACCACGTCGGAGTCATTGGCCGCCAGAATGCCGCCCTGCCAGTCGGTCTGGGTCCGCACCACCAGGAGGCTGCGGCGGTATAAGGCCGCCACCGGCTCCGGCAGCAGGTCCAACGCAGGGGATTCCTTCCGGACCCAGAGGCGCCAGTAGTCCGCGGTGCGCTTAATCAGGTTTTTAGGATGCTTGTGTTTGACCAGGGAATCCAGGCGCAAGACCTCTTCCCAGTTTTGTCCCGCGGCCAGCCAGTAGTAGGCTTGGCTAGATTCATAGGGCGGCAGGGTCAGGCTTAAACCGATGACAGAATCCACGGACCCCTGGGCGATGGCATTGCCGGAGAGCGTGCCGTCCTCGGCGTCCTTAAAGGTACCCTCCAGACCTTCGAAGTCCTTTTGCCCGACGGCAAACTGGCTCAGCCCCTCCCCCTCCCGGGCCCAGCCGCCAACCAGGAAGTAACGGGCCCCCTTGTAGTGGACGACGGCGCCCGTCTTGGGGTCGTAGCCGGCGGTGTCCCCCAGTTCGTTGCCGTAGATACCCAGGTCGAGGCTGAAAAACAGGCGGATTTCCCGGGGCTGCGGGGTCACGTTGGTCAGGACGATTTCCCGCAGATAAACGTCCTCATGGAAATCCACGGCATCGTGGCATTCCAGGACCACGCCCAGGCCCTGATGGGAGAGCTTGACGTCGCTCACCAGGGTGTCCGGCAGATAGCGCAGTTCCCGCTCCCAATCGGGGCCTACCCAGGAGAATTGCTGGTCAACCCAGACCCCCATCCGGCAATACTTGCCGCCCACGTGATTTTCCAGACCGACATGGGGGAAATAGAGCTCCCGGATACAGTAATGTTGGTCAAAACAGACGAGCAGTTTGCCGTTGCTCACTGGGATGTCTCGCGGCATGGTCTGATCCTTGGGAGAAATCGCTGATATTCTTAAATTAAGCAGAGGCGGGCCGGATTTCCAGAGGAAAAGTTGACGCTTGCCCTCCCGGGACTGAAAATAATCCGGCAGGAGGAATCTTCATAAGGCGAACCGTTTTTTCTTTTAGGGGCAGTAATCGCAGCTTTGAACATAACTGTTTGAATATCCGCGATATCCATGATTGGGCTTGACAGTCTTCGATGATTTGGCATAAATAAAATCGGGATTTCGCCGCATATTTGTTGAGCAGGAATTTTCCGCCAAGGTTAGCGCAATGATTGAGCATTATAAAGATGTTTCTTTGAAGTGGGAAGAAGAACTCAAAGGTGAAGGTTATGAATACCATGTTAGGGAAGTAAAAGATTGTCGGCAACTAAAGCTTTCCCGAGTATGGAAAAGGATATTTAAAGAAACTCAATTCACTAACTCACTGAAATTAAGGATACTTGAGGTAGGATGCGGCGGTGGCCTTCATCTTGCTAAATTGGCAGCCATGGAATGCGAATGTGTAGGTATCGATGTTTCCATGGAAGTATTGGCAAGGGCAGAGAATTATTTCAATGAAATCCGCAGCGTTTGCGGCATCGAATTAGATATAAAATTAATAGCCGAAGATTTCTATGATTTGGACCGAGCCGACCTGAGGGGATATTTTGATTTAGTATTTAACTTTGGCGTTATCGAGCATATTCTGGATGAATCCGCACGACTTAGATTCATGAAGAAAAAATACGAGTTAACCAAAGATGGCGGTTATATTGTCTCAATGGTTCCCAATGGATCTCAGCCGTTAAGAGATAAAATGAGGAGAATGAATCTGGGCGGCTATAATATTCCTGAGATAGATTATGATCAGCATCTCATGGAAGAAGAATTTAAGGCCATAGGAGCCAGGGAGATAACCATATTACCCCACAATTTATTTGCGTATCTACTCATGGAGAAAATTAATCCATTTATGGATCTATTGCTAAAACTATTCTATTTGGGTATGCAAATCGTTCCTTGGGCTTTTTTACCCAGAAAATTTTGTTATCGACATGCCGGTAGCTTAATCGGGATTGCGCGAAAATAAAGGTGTCCCTCTAGTCAATCGCCTTCGGTCGTCT
Source organism: Desulfobaccales bacterium (assembly GCA_041650575.1). Taxonomy (GTDB): domain Bacteria; phylum Desulfobacterota; class Desulfobaccia; order Desulfobaccales; family 0-14-0-80-60-11; genus 0-14-0-80-60-11. The sequence goes on along the minus strand of JBAZKX010000006.1, from coordinate 4,157 downwards.
CATAATCTCAATCAGTTTCTACTCAATGATTCTCAAAGGATTCTATTTAATTAGTAATTAATTATCAATAATTCTGATAAGGGTTAATAAATGATTGGCAATATCTCAATTCTTATCTTCTCATCTCTTTTTATGTGTCTGACGGCCATTTACATTTATTATAAATGGCCTGATCTAGATATAGTTGATGTTTATATTATTTTTGTAGGATTGCATTTTGGCGTTTCTCCTTTCATCAGAGGATTATATTTTGGCAGAGATGTGATCTTTGATCTTCGTAACGCCGACCCCTGGGCAATTGGCTTAGTATTTGTCCAAGTGCTGATAATATTAGTGGTGGTCAGAGTAATTTCACTCTATTTTCTCAAAGATACCCTTCAGTATCTGAAAGTGAAGTATCTCCTGCGGCAGTGGGGTGAAATAAATAAGTCCTGGTTGTTGCTCATTTATCTCTGGCTGCTGGCGTTTCAGATCATTAGTTACTATAAATACGGGGTCAAAACCTATATAATGCCCGAGGATTTCGCCCGGATGGGAAAAAGTCTCCCGTATTGGTTTACCTCAATGCGCACCATCCAAAATTATCTGGCTTTCGCAGTTTTTCTAGGGGTTTTTTCTAACATTATAAAATCCAAAGGGTATCAACAGTATGTATGGATCATTTTGACCATAATTTTTGTGCCGGTTGTGGCGATTTATGGCCGAAGGCTTTTTGTCGATATTATGGTATCAGGAGCTATATTCTGGTTCGTTGCCAAAGAGAAGAATATATTTCAATTAAAATATGTAAAGGTTGGGTTGGGGTTAATTTTAGCTTTCTTTTTGGTCAGTAATATTTTCCAATCCTATCGAGATGTATTCCAGAAAGTGGGTCAGGTCAATTGGGAGAAATTGAAAAATCCCTTGGCGGCTGCCCTGGATTTTTCAACTACCTTAACAAATTTTGCCCAACGGCCCGGAACCTGGGAATTCAGCTATTTAGTATTTGACCACCAAATCAAGCAGAACGGGATGACTTCGAATGGGAAAGCAAATTGGGAAGGTTTGAAAAGTGCGATTCCGCGGTTTTTCTGGCCAAATAAAAATTTTTCTGTGGTAGATGAAGTCTTGGCGCAGTTATATCAGGTCAAACCTAGAGAAATAGACATCGGGAAAAACCTTTTCGGGATGGGGCAGGTGGATTTTGGTTATTTTTCTTTTCTGATAGTTCCAACTATTATTTTACTGATCCTCATCGTCATGGCCGGCCTTATTAAGTTGACCAGTCAATACCCTACCTTCTTATGGCTATTTACTAGCATTATTCTCTTCTTTTTGGTCAATGTTGAAGAGAATGGCAATGAAATATTCTTTGTGACGAGAAATATAATGTTTATTCTGACTTTATTAGGAATATATATCCTGGCTTATAAAACCTATGAAAAATTGTCCCCTCACCAGGTGTGACGTCAGACTTATGAGCAAATTAGCCGAGAAAAGCCGAAGGTGCCTCAGGTCATTGGGCCAGGCTGTCTTCGAAATAATCAACGAAATTTTGTCTTACCTGGTGGGGAAAACCGGATTCGCCTGGTTCATATTTTTTATTTTCGGCCGCATCCTGCCCGTTCCCGTAGTTAGAGTGCGGGGGGTTCCCATAAAAGTAATTATTCCGTTGAATGAAGTCGGGGTCTATAACACCGTCAAGAACTGGGAAGAGAGGGAACCCGAAGTCTTGGATTGGATCGATGCCTTTGAGCCTGGCTGTACTTTTATTGATATCGGCGCATCTTTCGGCACGGAAACCTTATATGCGGCACTGAAGCGGGGTGGCCCTGCAAAGATTGTAGCCTTCGACCTTACCTTAACAAGCTCATTTAATTTGGCCTATAATATCAGTCTGAATAACATCACCAAGGTAGATCAATATTATCTGGCATTATCCGATGGTCTGAAATTACATTCATTTTCCGAACCCAGCCAATACCATTCCGTTAAAGGCAGGGAAAAGTATGACCAGGTGACTTATAATACCTTATCAATCTCTCTGGATCAATTCATTCAGATGACCGGCATAACTCCCGATTATATAAAAATCGATGTTGACGGCGGCGAGGAAGCCCTCATCATGGGGATGGCCGAATCGGTGCGGGAGGCCAAATTGAAATCTGTGGTCGTTGAAGTCAGTGAGAAATCGGAAGCCGCGGTCACCGGCTTTTTTCAGAACGCGGGCTTCAGCATTGTCTATGAACGCATCCTAGAAGAACAAGAACATCTCTTCTTTAAGAATATCATTTTCCGGAAGAATCCCGCTTGAACCTGAAGGGGTCCCCCAAACCCGGCCATTGAGGCGCCGGCAGGGCCTGGGCTCCGACTTGCCATTCTCCGGCGGTTTGGATAGGATAACGCCATGAGCACCGCGTTCAGCTTTTTCCTGAGGCTGTTCCTCTGCTTCGTGGCGGCCAAATTTCTGCTGCAGGCCATCGGGGTGCAGGGCCGGGACTACCTGGTGAGTTTGACGGCGGTTTTTTTGGTGAATATTTATGTTCTCGAGGTCCTGGTATTCCGGGACCGGACACCTTCAGGCGAGGCGGACCGCAGGCCGCCCGCGGGGCCGGCCGAGGCCCCGCCGGCAAAGGCAGCGGCTGCCGGGAGCGAGGCCCCTCCCGAGGTCAAATCCCCAGGGCCGCCAGCCCAGTCAAAATAAAGCCGGGGAAAAAATCCAGCCCCTCCAGTGATTAGCCTGGGAGGGGGCCTTGGCGGTCATTTTTTGCTTGACACTAAATTTGTGAATGTTTTAACATTCAAAAGCTTAAATCCGGTTTTGGGTGAAACGAAATTCAGCAGATGCAATTAGCCACTCTATTATCCGAGAAAAAATCCACCATTCTGGGTCGCTGGCTCACCATGATTTTCGAGAGCTATCCCCCTGAGACGGCAATTTTTTTGCGGAAGGAAAAGAACCGCTTCGACAATCCGGTGGGTTACCGGATCTCCGAAGGGCTGGAGGGGCTCTATGACGCCCTGATCCACGAATTCGACCGGGAGCGGGTCTTGACCTTTCTCGATGAAATTATCCGCATCCGGGCGCTCCAGGATTTCTCTCCCGCTCAGGCCCTGGCCTTTATCTTTATTTTGAAGAACGTGGTGCGCCAGGAGTTGGCCAAGGAAATCGCCGGAGAGAACCTGGCCGGGGAACTCCAGGATCTGGAGAGCAGAATTGACGGACTGGCCCTGTTGGGGTTCGATGTCTACGTCAAGCGCCGGGATAAGCTCAACGAAATGAAAGTCGGCGAGATGAAGAGCAGGATCAGCGGCTTTTTGCGGAAATCGGGCATGAATGCTGACGACCTGTAGCAGGTAATGGCAGCAAACGGTTAACTGAAACGAGGTGACAGTACATGGATTTTTTTAAGCGTCATTTCTTCGTGGCCTTGTTCGCGGTCCTGGGATTGATAGTTATCGCCTACGTGGGAGTTATGGGCAACCTCCAACTGCTGTTTGGGGTGGTGGTGCCTTACCTGGCCGCGCTCATCTTCGTGGAAGGCCTGGTTTACCGGGTCATCCAATGGGCCCGCTCGCCGGTACCCTTCCGGATTCCCACCACCGGCGGCCAGGGCCGTACCCTGCCCTGGATCGAACGGGACTTGGGAGAGAAGCTGGATAATCCCTCGGACTTCCCTCATCTCGTCGGCCGCATGGCCCTGGAAGTCCTGGCCTTCCGCAGCCTGTTCCGGAACCTGCGCACTGAACTGGTGAAAGACCCGGAAAACCCCGAAGGCGCCCGGTTGATCCACTGGTCTTACAAGTGGCTCTGGTTGGGGGCCATCGCCTTTCATTACGCATTCCTTGTGGTCATCCTGCGCCACCTCCGGTTCTTCACCGAACCCGTGCCGTTTCCCATCGCCATGCTCACTGAGGTGGACGGCTTCTTCCAGTTCTTCACGCCCGCGGTTTACCTGAGTGGCGTGGTGCTGGTAGTGGCGGTGGCTTACCTGCTGGCCCGGAGGATTACCAATCCGACCCTGCGCTATATCTCGTTGGCGGCGGATTACTTCCCCCTGTTCCTGATTTTGGGCATCGGCATCACCGGCATCCTGATGCGGTATTACTTCAAGACCGACGTGGTGGCGATTAAAGAGTTGGCCCTCGGCCTGGTGACCCTGCATCCTATGATCCCG
>JBAZKX010000005.1:0-16141 GCA_041650575.1 Desulfobaccales bacterium | reverse complement strand
AGGTGCGGAAGGCAATGCCCTTGCGGGTCCTGCCTTCCACGCCAAAGAGCCCCATGTGTCCGAGATGTGATTGTCGGCCTGCCGGTACATAATCGGCGGCAATCACCTGCATGGACCGCCCTGCTCTCCGGGTCGCTATCCTTAAGGCAAGAGCAATTCCCAGTAAATGCCCAGGATAGCCGGCGATAACACCAGGAGACCAAGGATAAAAGCCAGGATCAGTTTAGCCGAGGGAGACCAGCCCCTGCGTTCTCCCTGCACCACTGCCGGACCTTCGAGATACTCTATGCGCGTCATGGTATCCTCCTGCAAAATCTAAAACCACGGTTTCCGTTACTTTTCGGGCCCGGAAGCCCAAGATCTGAGCGCGCCGCCAGACATCTCGTTGGGGTTGGTTTAACGGGCCTCCTTTTTGAATTATTGCTTTTATCTATATAAAACTAATATACATCTAAAAAGTAGGAATGCAAGCCAAAATAAAAAAATATGCAGATATTTTTCCAGACCTCTCTCTCTTGGGTTTTTAAAGTCGTTATTTAGAAGTCAAGGCTGCGTCCGGGTCAAATCCGGAGAGCCTGCGGGGAGGTCGGGAGTATTGGCCACCTGGGCCTTGACCGGCGCCTCCGGCCTGCCGTATGCCGCAGAGGGCAGGTCGGACGCTTTCCAGCCCCCGCCCAGGGCCTTAATGAGGAGGGTGCTGGCGCTCATCCGGTTACCCAGGATAGTGATGGCGGTCCTTTCATTGTTAAAAGCCACCGTTTCCACGATTAACAGGTCGAGGGTGCTGATGATCCCGGCCTTATACTGGTTGGTGCTCACTGCCAGGGATTGCCGGGACGCCTGGACCGCGTCATCCTGGGCTTTGGCCTCCTGCTCCAGGATGCGCAGGGCCGCCAGATTGTCTTCCACCTCCTGAAAACCGGTGAGCACGGTTTGGCGATAGGTGGCCACCGTGGCATCGTAGGCCGCCCGGGCCGCGTCGGTCGTGGCCACCAGCGCGCCGCCCTGGAATATGGTTTGGGCCGCGGCCGCGCCCAGTGACCAGAAGCGGCTGGGCCAGGTAAACCACAGCGGCGCCGTGGAGGCCTCGAAGCCTCCGGTGGCGCTCAGGGTAACCGTAGGGTAATAGGCCGCGATCGCGACGCCGATCTGGGCGTTGGCCGCGGCCATGTTCCTTTCGGCCGCGGCGATGTCGGGGCGGCGCTCCAGCAGTTCCGAAGGCATGCCGGCGGGGATGGCCGGGACTTTCAGGGCTACCGGCGCCGGCGCAATAGCAAAGGTGGCGGGTGGCTTACCTATGAGGATAGCGATGGCGTGCTCCAGTTGGGCCCGCTGGACGCCGAGATCGATGGCCTGGGCCTTGGTGGTTTTGAGCTGGGTGTCAGCCTGGAGAACATCGGCCCGGGAGGCGACGCCGGAGGCGTAACGATTCTTGGTCAGGTCGAGAACCTTCTGATAGGCCGCCACGGTATCGTTAAAGAGGCGCTTTTGCTCATCCAGGGCGCGTAGCAGAAAGTAGCTTTGGGCCAGGGTGGCCTGGGCGCTCAGGCGCACCACTTCAATGTTGGCAGCGCCGGACTGGGCGCTGGCCTGGCTCGACTCCACGCTGCGGCGCACCTTGCCCCAGATGTCCAATTCCCAGGCGGCGTTGAAGTTCAAAAGATAATCCGATAAGGTGGCCCCCGGAAGGGTGCTGATATTGCCTAAGCTTGGACCGGTTCCGGAGGCTCCAGCCAGATTTCTATTACTGCTGCCAATGTTCTCCGATCTCTTGAATCGGGACCAGGAAGGCCCACCGGTGACGGTGGGGAAATAAGCGCCCCGGGCGACCCGCACCAGGGCCAGGGCCTGGCGGAAATTCGCCTCCGCCGCGGCGATGTTCTGGTTGGAGATGTCGACCTGCTCTTCCAGGGCGTTCAACTGGGAATCGTTGTAGATCTCCCACCATTTACCCCGGGGCAGTTCGTCCCGGGGCTGGGCCACCTTCCATCCGGCATTTTCTTTGTAATCTGGCGGGGTTTCGGCCGGTGGCCGCACATAATCCGGCCCCACCGAACAGCCGATCACCAGGGCCAAAGCCCCGGCCCCCGCGGCCAGGAGCAGCCGGCGCCATCCCCAAATTGTCTGTATATGCCACAACATAATTGGTTTCCTCTTACGGCTGCGGCTCACCGCCGCGCCGCAGGCGTTTGACCCAGAGCCGGAAACGGTCCAGATAAAGATAGATCACCGGGGTGGTATACAGGGTGAGCATCTGGCTGAAGATCAGCCCGCCGACGATAGAGATGCCCAAGGGGCGGCGCAGCTCGGAGCCGACCCCGGTCCCCAGAGCCAGAGGCATGGCCCCCAACAGCGCGGCCATGGTGGTCATCATAATGGGGCGGAAGCGCAGGAGACACGCTTCGTAAATCGCTTCTTGCGGCCGCTTGCCCTCCTGGCGCTCCACTTCCAGGGCAAAGTCCACCATCATGATGCCGTTCTTCTTGACGATGCCGATAAGGAGGATGATGCCGATAACCGCAATGATGCTCAAATCGATGCCGCTGATGAGCAAGGCGAGCAGGGCCCCCACTCCGGCCGACGGCAGGGTAGAGAGGATGGTGAGGGGGTGCACATAGCTCTCGTACAATATCCCCAGCACGATGTAGACCGCCAGGAGCGCGGCCAGGATCAACACCGGCTCGTTGGCCAGGGAGGCCTTGAAGGCTTGGGCCGTCCCCAGGAAGGTCCCCTGAATGGTGCCTGGCAGACCCATCTCCCGCATGGCGGTCTCGATGGCACCCACCGCGTCCCCGAGGGACACCCCGGAGGCCAGATTGAAGGAGTTGGTGACCGCGGGAAACTGGCTCAAATGGTTGACCGAAAGAGATGTGAGGCTGGGCTGGTAGCGGGTGAAGGCGCTGAGCGGCACCTCGGCCCCTCGGGGAGAATGGACGTAAATCTGCCGCAGGGTTTTCGGGTTCTGCCAATAAGGCGGCGCCACCTCCATCACCACGTGGTACTGGTTCAGCGGGGTATAGAGGACCGACACCTGGCGTTGGCCGAAGGCGTCGTACAGGGTGTCGTCGATGAGTTGGGCCGTGAGGCCGAAACGGGAAGCCGTGTCGCGGTCGATGACCAGGGAGGCTTGCAGCCCTTGGTTCTGCTGGTCGCTGTTCACATCCACCAATTGAGGCAGGGTGCGCAATTTCTGTAACACCTGTGGGCCCCAGGTATTGAGCTCCTGGAGGTTTTCCCCCCGGAGGGTAAACTGATAGAGCGCGCCGCTGGCCATGCCGCCGATACGCAAATCCTGCACGGGCTGCAGGTAAGTGGGAGCCCCCGGCACCTGGGCGAGCTGGCGCCGCAACCGGTCCATTACCTGGCGAGCGCTGCTCCGCCGTTCCGCAAAGGGCTGCAACGAAATGAACATGCGCCCGGTGTTGGTGGTGGCGCCGGCGCCGCCGCCGCTCACCCCGCCGGTGAAGCCCACCACGTCGGTCACGTCCGGGTCGGTTTTAATGATCGCGATGACCTGCTTCAGCTTCTCCCGCATGGCCTGAAACGAGATGTCCTGGGAGGCCCGGATAATGCCGGTGAGGCGTCCGTTGTCCTGTTCGGGGAAGAAACCTTTGGGAATATAAATGAACAGGCCGATACTAACCACGACAGTGATCAAGGTCAGGGTCAGCATGAAGCGCGAGTGGCGCAGGGCCCAGCCCAGGCTTTTTTCATAGGTGCGGCGCATCAGCTCGAACCCCCGCTCGCTGGCCATATACAGCCGCCCGTGGGCCCGGCCCTGCTCAGGCCGCAGGAGCGCGGCGCACATCATGGGGGTGGTGGTCAGGGACACCACCAGGGAGACCAGGATGGCGGTGGAGAGGGTGACGGAGAATTCCCGGAACAGGCGGCCCACCATGCCGCCCATCAACAGGAGCGGGATGAAAACCGCCACCAGGGAGAGGCTCATGGACAGGACGGTGAAGGCAATCTCTCGGGCTCCCCGCAGAGCTGCCTGGTGCGGGGTCTCGCCCTGTTCGATATAGCGGGTAATGTTTTCGATCACCACGATGGCGTCGTCCACCACGAAGCCCGTGGCGATGGTGAGCGCCATGAGGGAAAGGTTGTCCAGGCTGTAGCCGCAGAGATACATCACCCCGAAGGTGCTGATGAGGGACACCGGCACCGCTACGGCTGGAATGACCGTGGCCCGTACATTGCGGAGGAAGGCGAAGACCACCAGGATCACGAGCATTCCCGAGATCACCAGGGCGTATTCCACATCCCTCAAGGAACCGCGGATCGGCGGACTGCGGTCCACCGTGACCGAGATGTCGATATCCTGGGGAATAGCGGCCTGCAGTTGGGGCAACAGGGCGCGAATCCGGTCCACGGTCTCGATGATGTTGGCGCCCGGGGACCTGAAGATTACTACCATCACCGCGGTCTTGCCGTTCAGTTGCCCTTCGGTGCGGATATCTTCCAAGGAATCATGGACCTCGCCCAGGTCGGACAGCTTGATCGGCGCGCCATTGCGGAAGGCGACGACCAGGTCCCGGTACTCCGCCGCCTTGAACAACTGATCGTTGGTCTTGATCTCCTGGCTGCGGCGATCATCGGCCAACTGCCCCTTGGGGCGGTTGATATTGGTACTGCCTAAGAAATTGCGCACCTCCTCGAGGCCGATGCCGTACTTGTGCACCACCGTGGGGTTCAGTTCCACCCGGACCGCGGGCAGCGACCCGCCCCCCACGAACACCGTGCCCACCCCCTCCACCTGGGAGAGCTTTTGTTGAAGAATGGTGGAGGCCGCGTCATACAGCTTCGCCCGGCCGGCCGTGTCCGAGGTGAGGGCCAGGATGAGGATCGGCGCATCCGCGGGATTGACCTTGCGGTAATTGGGGTTGGTGGGCAGGGTAATGGGCAGGTAACTTCTGGCTGCATTGATGGCGGCCTGAACATCCCGGGCGGCCCCATCGATATTGCGGTTCAACTCGAACTGCAACACGATGGTAGTACTCCCCCGGTAACTGGACGACGTCATTTCGGTCACGCCGGCAATCCGGCTGAATTGCCGCTCGAGGGGTGCGGCTACCGAGGTCGCCATGGTCTCGGGCTCCGACCCCGGTAGGCTCGCGGTCACCTGGATCGTGGGGAAGTCCACTTGGGGCAGAGGGGACACGGGCAGGAATCTAAAGGCCAGGATGCCGGCCAGGGCCATGCCGACGGTGAGCAAGGTCGTCGCCACCGGTCGTTTGATGAAAAAGGCCGAAATGTTCATGCCGGGCCCGTCAAGTGGTCCCCATGATGGTTATTTCCGGGTCGGTCCGGGCGCAGCCGCCGGGCCAGCCGGTCGAACCAGAGATAGATGACCGGGGTGGTGTAGAGGGTGAGTACCTGGCTGAAGATCAGGCCGCCCACGATGGAGATGCCCAAGGGATGGCGCAGCTCCGAGCCCATCCCGGTGCCGATGGCCAGGGGCAGCGCCCCCAGGAGCGCCGCCATGGTGGTCATCATGATGGGCCGGAACCGCAACAGGCACGCCTGATAGATCGCATCCGCAGGGCTCTTGCCTTCGCGGCGCTCCGCGTCCAGGGCGAAGTCCACCATCATGATGCCGTTTTTCTTGACGATGCCGATCAGGAGGATGATGCCGATGAGAGCGATGACGCTGAACTCCGTGCGGCAGATGAGCAGCGCCAGAATCGCCCCCACCCCGGCCGAAGGCAGAGTGGAGATAATGGTGATGGGGTGGATATAGCTTTCGTACAACACCCCCAGGACGATATAGACCGTCACCAAGGCAGCCAGAATCAACAACGGTTCGTTGGCCAGGGAGGCCTGGAAGGCCAGGGCCGTCCCCTGGAAGCTGCCCCGGATGCTGGGCGGCAGTCCCAATACCCGGGTGGTGGCCTCCATGGCCTGCACCGCTTCGCCCAGGGATGCCCCCGGGGCCAGGTTGAACGACAGGGTGGTGGCCGGAAACTGCCCCTGGTGGCTGATGGCGAGGGGGCCCGTGGTCTCTTCGACCCGGGTGATGGCGCTCAACGGCACCTTGCCGCCGCCGGCGCTACGGATATAAATATCCTGCAGTTTGTCGGGTTTCTGCTGGAAGTCGGGCTTGGCTTCCAGGACAACGCGGTACTGGTTCAACTGGGTGAAGATCGTAGACACGATGCGCTGGCCGAAGGCGTCATACAGGGTGTCATCGATAAGCTGGGGAGTGATGCCCAGGCGCGAGGCCGTGGCGCGGTCGATGGTCAGGTAGACCTGCAACCCCTCGTTCTGCAGGTCGCTGCTCACGTCTCTCAGCTCCGGCCGGTTGCGGAGCGCGGCCACCAGCTTGGGGGTCCAGGCGTTCAATTCGTTGGTGTCGGGGTCCTCGAGGCTGTACTGGTACTGCGTGCGGCTGACCCGGTCCTCCACCGTGAGGTCTTGCACCGGTTGCATAAAGAGCGAGATGCCCTCGAGCTTGGCGAGCTGAGGCTGAAGGCGGCGAATGACCTCGCTGGCGTTGATCCGGCGTTCCCCCAGCGGTTTGAGGTTGACGAGGACCCGCCCGCTGTTGAGGGTGATGTTGGTGCCGTCCACGCCGATAAAGGTTGAGAGGCTCGCCACTGCCGGGTCCCGGAGGATCACCCGGGCCAGGGCCTGCTGGCGCTCTGCCATGGCCGCAAACGAAATCGATTGGGGGGCCTCCGAAATCCCCAGGATGATGCCGGTATCCTGCACCGGAAAGAAGCCTTTGGGCACGATGATATACAGGAGCACCGTCAGGATCAGGGTGGAGACCGCCACCAGCAGCGTCCCCGTCTGGTGCTTCAGTACCCAGCGCAGCGTTATGGCGTAGAACTCAATGATCCGGTCGTAGAGGTGCTGGGAGGAGCGAAAGAGCCGGCCCTGCTGCGCCTCCGGCGTGTGCCGCAGCAGCCGGGCACACATCATGGGGGTCAGCGTCAGCGACACCACCGCGGAAATGAGGATCGTCACCCCCAGGGTTACGGCAAACTCCCGGAAGAGCCGCCCCACCACCTCGCCCATGAAGAGCACCGGGATCAGCACCGCGATCAGCGACACGGTCAGGGACAGAATGGTGAAGGCGATCTGCTCCGAGCCCTTGAGGGCCGCGGTCAACGGCGGGTCGCCCTGTTCGATGTAACGGGCGACGTTTTCGATCATGACGATGGCGTCATCCACCACGAAGCCCGTGGAGATCGTCAGGGCCATCAAGGAGAGGTTGTTCAGGCTGAATCCCAATAGATACATCACCCCGAAGGTGCCCACCAGGGAAAGCGGCACCGCCACGCTGGGAATGATGGTGGCCGAAACGTTGCGCAGAAACAGGAAGATCACCAGGACCACCAGCGCCACGGCCAGCAGCAGCTCTAACTGCACGTCCTCCACCGAACTGCGGATGGTGGTGGTCCGGTCGGTCAGCACTGAGAGGTGCACCGCCTGCGGCAGCGTGCTCTGTAACTGCGGCAGCAGCGTCTTGATGCGGTTGACGACCTCGATGACATTGGAGCCGGGCTGCCGCTGAATATTGACGATCACCGCCGGGGTGTCGTTCATCCAGGCCGCCTGCTTGACGTTTTCGGCGCTGTCGACCGCGTCGGCCAGATCGGCCAGCCGCACCGGGGCGCCGTTGACATAGGCGACGATCATCGGCAGGTATTCCCGGCCGGTGAGGAGCTGGTCGTTGGCGTTGATGATGGCTGACTGGCGGGGGCCGTCAAAGCCGCCCTTTGCCTGGTTAGTGTTGGACGCGGCAATGGCGGTCCGCAGATCCTCCAGAGTCAGGCCATACGCGGCCAGGGCCGTGGGATTGGCCTGAATCCGCACCGCCGGCCTTTGGCCGCCGCTGATGCTGACATATCCCACCCCGGGCAGTTGGGAAATCTTCTGGGCCAGCCGGGTATCCGCCAGGTCTTCGACCTTGGTCAGCGGCAGGGTCTCCGAAGTCAGAGCCAGCGTCAGGACCGGAGCGTCGGCGGGATTGACCTTGCTGTAAACCGGCGGGTTAGGCAGGTCTCCGGGCAGGAAGGTGGCCGCCGCATTGATGGCCGCCTGCACCTCTTGCTCGGCCACGTCCAGGCTCAGGTTCAGACTGAACTGCAGGATGATGACCGAACTGCCGCCGGAGGAGTTGGAGGTCATTTGTTTCAAGCCCGGCATTTGCCCGAATTGGCGCTCCAGCGGGGCGGTTACGGACGACGCCATGACCTCGGGGCCGGCCCCCGGGAAAAAAGTAAGCACCTGGATAGTGGGATAATCCACCTGAGGCAGGGCTGAGACCGGCAACTGGTGGTACGCCACCGCTCCCGCCAGGAGAATGGCGACCATCAGCAGGGTGGTCGCCACCGGGCGGAGGATGAAGAGGCGGGAAGGGTTCATTGATTGCCTTTCCGCGCCTTCCCTGGTTCTGCTTCCTTCAGCGCAACTTTACTGCCCTCTCGCAGCCGTTCGGCACCTTCCACCACCACGAGGTCACCGGGCGCCAGGCCCTCCTCAATGGCGGTTTGGTCTCCCTCACTGGGGCCGACGCGAACCTGGCGGACCGTGACGGTCTTATCCGGTTTTACCAGGAAGACAAGGGTTGCCTGGGCGCTGCGCTGGATGGCCGCGGTGGGGACCAGCGTCATCCCCCGCCGGGTCTCCAGGAGCAGGCGGGCGTTGACGAACTGGTTGGGAAAGAGCTTATGGTCCTTGTTGGCAAATTCCGCCCGGAGGCGCAACGTGCCGCTATTGGGATCAATCTGGTTGTCGGTGGTCAGCAGGTAGCCGGTGGAGATTTTTAGGGTCTGCTCACGATTGTAAGCGTCAACCGTCAGGCGCGCTCCGGCTCTGAGCTTTTCGAGCAACGGCGGCAAGCTGTCTTCGGGAATCGTAAAGATGACCGTGATGGGTTCGAGTTGGGTGATGACGCATAGCCCGGTGGTATCGGTGGCGTGGATGATGTTGCCCGGATCGACGATGCGCAACCCCAGGCGCCCGCTGATCGGGGCGGTAATGCGGGCATAAACCATCTGTAGTTTGGCGTTGTCAACCTGCCCCTGGTCGAATTTGACGGTGCCCTCGAGCTGGCGTACCAGGGACTTCTGGGTGGCATATTGCTGTTCGGCGATGGAATCCTGGCTGGAGAGGACTTTGTAGCGCTGCAAATCGAGTTTGGCGTTCCTCAGCAAGGCCTGGTCGCGGATCATCTGGCCCTCGGCCTGGGTCAACTGCGCCTGAAAGGGCCGGGGGTCGATTTCGGCGATGAGGGCCCCCTTCTTGACAGTTTGACCCTCCTTGTAATAGACCTTCATCAGTTCGCCGTCCACCCGGCTCTTCACGGTGACGGTGTGGACGGGCGTCACGGCGCCGAGCCCGGTGAGATAGATGCCGATGTCGCCCTGCTTGGCCGCTACCGCGGTAACGGGGATGGGCGGTGCAGCAGGAGCCGCCCCCGGCCTGGCTGAGCCCGGAACCCCTTTGGCCGGCCTGGCCAATTGGCTGTAGGCCACGATCCCTAAAAGGCCAACCGCGAGGACCCAAACCCACCAACGTCGTCGCCAGCCCCCGGACGGCGGCCGTTCTCCTTCCCAGATGCTCTGGTTATGCTGGATGAAAGTCATGGTATAGGCCCTATGGTGAATTGTTCGCGCCCCCGGCTGGGTAAATCGGCTGAATGACCGAATGGCGCCAAAAGAGGTCTCCAAAGCTGTGGGCGTCGCCGCCGACCCGGCGACCACCGGCCGGTCAGCTTTCTTCTGCCCATTGATCACCCCTGCGTCAGGCAGCCGCCTTCCGGAAAGGGGCTCAAAGCCGTTCGAAATACACTATAACTACTCCATGCTCCCTTGCGCAAGATAGGTTTCGGTCTCTCCAGGTAAACCGGGCAAAGAGGTAGGAGGCCGCGGCCCGGCTAAACAAAAATCCATAGACTCCTGCTCATCCTACCCCTACATTATGAGGGCAAATTGATAAGCCTCAGACCGTTTTGGTCCCAACTTGCTTAACTGCAATTCCGGTGACTTTTCCCCAAAAAATCATTAACCTCGTAAACCTCGCGGTTGACTCGTGACCGATCATCCTTCTAAGATTGACTCGCCCCGCCGCCTCGCATAAAATTATAGCCATGCGATCCCGCCCGGCTTTGGCTTTCTTGTTCCTCTCGATCTGTCTGATTTTGCTCTCACCGTCGGGGGTCATGGCCGCTGAGGTTGCCCGGCGGCCTGATGCCCCTGCCCTGCCCTTTCATCCCCAAATCCTGGAAGCCTCCAAGGCGCCTCAAACGGCGAAGATTTTGCGTTGGGCGGGTCTGACTTACGCTCCCCATATGTCTGCCCGGGAGCGGGAGATAGATTTCTTCCAAAGAGTCGCCCAGGTCAAGCGTCTCCTGGGGGAGAGCCGGCTGGTGGCCCTGCGCCATGAGACCCTGAACCTGCTGCCGCCGGGCCGGGAAGTCTCCTGGGAAGTGGTGCGCGGCTTGCGCTGGCCAGGGGGCGACCCCGTGGGGGTTACCCTGGAGGTCCCCGTGTGGGTGCCGGCCCGGGCCCAGCGCCTCAAGACCTTTTGCGGCTTTGAAAAGAAGTGGCAGACCGTGGCCTTGGCCTGCCCGAGGCCTTCGGGCTATGTCTGGTTCGTGCGCACCATGCGGGAAGTCAATAATAAGGCCGACTACCGCCCGGAAAAGATTCAGTTTGAAGTCAACAGCCGGTTCGCCCCCCTAGCGGCGGTGCTACTGGAATACATCTTCCGAGAGGGCTGGTATGATCCTTCCCGGCGGGTGCCGCTCTTATCGGTGCGCATGGGGGAAGACACCTATGCGGTGAGCGCCGCGTCGGGGCCGGTGACCGCGGAGTGCCTGACCTTTCCCGACAAGGAAGGCGCCTCCATGGCGGCCACCGTGGCCATCTGCAACTATTCAAGCCTGGCGGAAATTTATCACGGCCGCCATGCGCCGGCCTCCAACCACCGCCTGGGCCTGGGCATGGACCTGAACGACTCCAACTATCCCGGGGTGGTGGACGGCGTCCCCAATCCCATCAGCCGGGCGATTCGCCAATACAACCGGGACGGCATGCACAAACTCGACGCCCGGCAGATGCCCATGTGGGTCTATCAGGCCGCGAGCTGGATGGGCTGCCGTATTCCCCAGTCCTGGACTTACTACGGTTACGAGACCGACTGGGAGCATATCGATGTAGGGACGAAGTGAGAGTTGCCAGTGGTCAGTAGTCAGTGGCCAGTTTGGTAGCCGCGGGCTTTAGCCGGCGCGATCTCAGACTGGAAAGCCTGTGCCACCGTTTCCCTCTCGTTCCCAAGTACAACTTGGGAACGAGAACAACGAGAACAAAATGGTGGGCGGTGCCTACCCTACTACACTGAGAATAATGCTCTAATCTGCTGGTTTTTCACTGAAAACCGAAAACTGAAAACGGAAAACCGTCTTTTAATATGCTCCAGGACTTTATCAACTCCCTGAAAGAAACCGCCGAGTATCGCGATATTCTCGCTCATTACCACTATCTCCCGGCCAAGGAGGTGGAGTACGTGGCCGGAGATGCGGGGTTGTCTCCCGGGGTGATGGCGGCCCTGGAGCGCTTGGGGATTCCCCGGCTCTATGCGCATCAGGGGGAGGCCCTGGCTCACATCCGGGCGGGGAAGGATCTGCTGGTGGCCACGCCCACGGCCAGCGGCAAGACCCTGATTTACAATCTGCCGGTCTTGGAGTCGCTCCTGGTCGAGCCTCAGGGCCATGCCCTCTATCTGTTTCCCTTAAAAGCCCTGGAGCAGGACCAGCTCAAGGGCCTCCAGGAGTTGGACGCGGCCCTGCCCTACCCTTTTCTCACCGCGGCCATCTACGACGGCGACACCCCGCCGGCCCAGCGCCAAGCCATCAAGGCCAGGCCACCCCACGTAATCATCACCAATCCGGACATGCTGCACATGGGGCTGATGCCGTATCACCCCACGTGGGCCGCGTTTTTCGCCCGGCTCAAGTTCGTGGTCATCGATGAAGTCCACACCTACCGGGGCATCATGGGCAGCCACATGGCCCAGGTCATCCGGCGCCTGAAGCGGATTTGCGCCCACTACGGCTCGAACCCCCAATTCCTGCTGTCGTCGGCCACCATCGCCCAGCCCGATATTTTTGTCAAAACGCTGACCGGCCTAGATGTGGAAATCATTACGGAAAGCGGCGCGCCCCAAAGCGGGCGGCACTTTATATTCCTCAACCCGCCGGCTGGGGCTCCGGCCACCGCGGCCCAGATCTTTGCCAAGGCCATCCGGGAAGGCCTCAACACCATCTGTTTCACTCAGGCCCGGAAGCTCACCGAACTGATCCATGTCTGGTCCCAGCGCCTGGCTCCCGAGATGCGGCGCTACATCAGCTCCTACCGGGCCGGGTTTTTGCCGGAGGAGCGCCGGGAGATCGAGCGCGCCCTGGCCAGCGGCAAGATGCGGGGGGTGATCTCCACCAGCGCCCTGGAGATGGGCATCGATATCGGCGGCCTGGACGTCTGCATCCTGGTGGGCTACCCCGGCACTATGGTGACCACCTGGCAGCGGGCCGGCCGGGTGGGCCGCCAGGGCCGGGACTCCCTCATTGTCATGGTGGCCCAGGCCGACGCCCTGGATCAATATTTCATCAAGTATCCGGCGGAGTTCTTCGGGCGGCCCATGGAGACCGCAGTGGTGGACCCGGACAATCGCTTCGTGGTCAAGGCGCACCTGCCCTGTGCGGCCCAGGAGTTGCCGCTCAAGGCCAAGGGCGAGAAGTATTTCGACCTGAAGGCGCATGAGCAGGTGGTGGCAGAGCTGGCTCGAGAACGCCATCTGCTCCATTCCGCCGCGGGAGACGCCTGGTTCGCCCGGTCGCGCTTTCCCCAGAAAGAAGTGAATATCAGGGGAATCGGGGAGAGCTTCGCGATCTTCCAGACCGGCAAGAAGCGGCCCCTGGGGTCCATTGACGGGCATCGGGCCTTACGGGAGTGCCACCCGGGCGCGGTCTATCTCCACAAGGCCCAGACCTGGGTGGTGGAGAAGCTGGACCTGGAGCGGCACAACGTCTGGGTCAACCCCATCGAGCCCAACTATTTCACCCGCATCCAGACCGACAAGGAAACGGAGATCCTGGAAATCCTGGAGACCCGGCAGGTGGCCCGGTTTACGGCCCGGATCGGGCGGCTCAAGGTCACCGAACACCTGCTGAGCTATGAGAAGCGGCGGCTGCCGGGCCAGGAACTCCTGGGCCAGGTCTCCCTGGAACTGCCGCCCCAGATCTTCGAGACCGTGGGCATGTGGCTGGAAATCCCGGATGAAGTGAAAAATGCGGTGTACGCCGAAGGGCGCCATTTCATGGGCGGCATCCACGCCCTGGAGCACGTCCTGATCAGCATGTTTCCGCTCTTCGCCCTGGCGGACCGCTACGACATCGGGGGGATCTCGCACCCGGCGCATCCCCAGGTGGGGCGGGCGGCCATCTTCATCTATGACGGCTACCCCGGCGGCGTGGGCCTGTCGGTGCGGGCCTATGAGATCCTGGAGGATCTGATGCGCCGCGCCCTTTCGCTCACCACCGCCTGTCCCTGCGAAGACGGCTGTCCCTCGTGCATCCATTCGCCCAAATGCGGCTCGGGCAACAAGCCCCTGGACAAGGAGGCGACGTTAAAGATTGCCGCGCTGCTCTTAGGCGAAGAAGAGGTCGAAGTGCTGCCGGAGGCCTTCATCGTCAAAGAACCGGAGCCGGTGGTCCCCACCCCCCCCGCCGCCGCCGCCATCCCCTGGTTCCGGAACCGCAAGCTGGGCTTTTTCGACCTGGAAACCTGTTGTTCCGCCGCGGACGTCGGCGGCTGGGGCCAGTGCCATCGCATGGGAGTTTCCCTGGCGGTGCTCCAGGAGAGCCATACGGGGGTCGCCACCACTTATCGGGAGCACGATTTGAAGCGCCTGGGGGAGCGCTTAAAGAAATTGGACCTGATCGTGGGCTTCAATATCAAGCGCTTCGACTACCGGGTGTTGCAGCCCTACACCAAGATCAATCTGGCCGAAGTGCCCACCCTGGACATCCTGGAGGAGGTTCACGCCCTCTTGGGGCACCGCCTGTCCCTCAACCACCTGGCGGAAAAGACCCTGGGGGAGAACAAGACCGGCGACGGCCTCTTGGCCCTGGAACTCTACGCCGCGGGCAAGTGGGAGGAGTTGGAGTCCTACTGCCGCCAGGATGTGCTCCTCACCCTCCGCCTCTTTGAGTTCGGGGTGCGCCACGGCTATCTGGTC
This sequence comes from Desulfobaccales bacterium, assembly GCA_041650575.1. Lineage (GTDB taxonomy): Bacteria > Desulfobacterota > Desulfobaccia > Desulfobaccales > 0-14-0-80-60-11 > 0-14-0-80-60-11. The sequence continues at coordinate 1,894 of JBAZKX010000005.1, read as the reverse complement.
TATGAGCACCGCCAGGGCGCCCTGGTCCGGGTGCCGGTGGATTGGGGGGAAGAGCGCTTCTTCAATCAATAAGTTGGGCACCCGCCCGGCAGTTTTTCCCGCAATACTTTCAAAAATCCAACGGAAAATCATAGGTAAGCGCGCTTTTCTTTTGCCCTTTGGCAGGGGTTGATTTATCATGCAACCAAAAATTGACAAGGGGGCACAATGAATAGAAGAAAAGTTCTGGTCCTGGGTTGCTGTCTGGCTCTGGTGGTTTTCTTCGGCGCGGTATCTCTAGCAGGAGCCGAAGCGGATCCCAAGGTCGGCCAATCGGTGGGGATAGTCAAGTTTAAGGCGCCCATCACCGAAGATGACGCTAAATATTTGGGTCTGGCCAAGGCCGCGCCCTTTTCTTTGACGGACGTCAAGGCGCCCTATGTGCTGGTGGAGCAGTTCAACACCAGTTGCCCCCACTGCATGGCCCAGGCGCCCGTGATGGACAAGCTGTTTGACTTGGTACAAAATGACTCCGCCCTGAAAGCCAAGGTGAAATTCATCGGCGTGGGTGCGGGTAACGAAGAAGTGCAGTTGAAGATGTGGAAAGCCTTCCACAAGGTGCCTTTCCCCCTGGCGCCCGATCCCGACAGCAGCTTCGGCAAGGCCTTGAATTTCACTCCTTACCCGGTTACCGTGCTTCTGGATAAGACCGGCAAGATCTTGTTCGTGAATATCGGCGCCTTCGACAACGCCGACGAGGTCTTGGCCCAGCTCAAAAAAGTGGTGAAGTAGTCTCACTGCCTGCCGGGGTCGGACTGCCGCCGGGGCAGTCTGACCCTGTCCCTCCCTGATTGACGCCGCCGCTTGATGATACTATCTTGCTAAACAGCACGAAGGAAAATCGATTCCGGAAGGGGGTCCTAGGTCTCGGGAAACCGCTCTCCTGCCGGGCGGGATTTCGGGCCTCCACGCGGATCGAGGCAGACTAAGGGAGGAGCTTCATGATGGACTTCAAAGCCATACTGGTAGCCACTGACTTTTCCGAATGCGCCGGTGCGGCCTTCAAAGTGGGTAGAAATCTGGCCCGGAGTTTCGGGGCCAAGCTGATCCTGCTCCACGTCATCCCACAGTCGGTGCTGACCCGGGTGGCCGAATATCTGAAAGTGGAACCGGGTAACCTGCTGCCGGAGTTTCGGCAACAGGCCCAGCAGCGGCTGGACGGCTTCTTGAAGGATTACGGCCACGACGGCCAGGAAGTGACCAGCATGGTGGGCGTGGGCATCCCCTTCCAGGAGATCGCGGTCATTGCCCGGGACCTGGCCGCGGATTTGATCGTGGTGGGGGGCTATGGCCGGAGCGGCCGGGGACCTATCGAGGAGGTCTTCTTCGGCTCCACCGCCGAAAAGGTGGTGCGCCTCCTGCCCTGCCCGGTGTTGTGCGTGCCCCTGGAGAAAGACGAGAAAAGCTGAGGTCAGCGCCAGGCGTGGGCCCCACATCCTCAATGGCTTGAGTAAACGACCGCTTGCCTGGCGGTCGTTTCCTGATTAGACGGGAAAGTCCACTTTGATCTTGAAGACTTCCTGGGCCGGGAGGCTGAGGATCTCGGGCACGCCCGAGGCCTGGGAGATGTCCGCCAGGATTTGATTCAGGCGCGCCTCGGATTCGGCGATCAGGGTGAACCAGACGTTGTAGCGGTGCCGCCTCAGGTAGTTGTGGGTGACCCCGGGGTAGCGGTTGACCACGGCCACGAAGTCGTCCAACTTATCGGGGGCCACCCGGGCGGCGCATAGGGTGCTGGTATAGCCCAGCTTGCGGGAGGTGAAGTTGGCGCCGATGCGCCGGATGATGCCGGCGTCAGCCATGGCCTGCACCCGGGCCAGGACTTCCTGCTCGGTGGTCCCTACACGGTCGGCCA
>JBAZKX010000004.1:0-16165 GCA_041650575.1 Desulfobaccales bacterium | reverse complement strand
GGGTTACCCCAGAACCTTCAGTAATGAATTACATAGCCTTTTTGGCTTTGGGGGCCTTCTTGACTTTCTTGGCCCCTTTCTTAAACTTCTTGGCTTTGCCGTAACTTGCTTTGGCGCACACTTTTTCCGCCGCGTCTTCGGCCCGGGCAGCAGCCGCTTCAGCCTTGTTGGCGGCAGCGGAAGCGCGAGGTACGGGGACTTTGGCATCTTGTGCGGCCGCTTCAGCCTTTACTACCGACGCGGCTGCCCGATCTGCAGAAGCCTTAGCTTGCTGTGAGTACATAGAGCACTGATCGTAGTACTTTTGGCAGCAGCCAGCACCTCCCAGCACCAGGGCAAAGACCGCGAGGAGAGCCAAGGCATAGCCTTTTCTCATTGCCTTCCTCATCGATTACCCCCTTTCGGAGAGAATTTTTCACTCCCCATTAGCTGATCAAACCCTAGGTGCTACTTCCGCATTTTCTTCATCAGGCAGGCCTCAGCTTTCGCTGCTGCAGCCTCAGCCCGATCAGCCGCGGCCTCAGCTTTATCAGCCGAAGCTTTAGCATCCGCTGCCGCCATTTCGGCGTTCCGAGCCGCGCTGTCCGCCTTAGCAGCCGAAGCGGCCGCCTGGTCGGCGTACATTTTAGCCTCGTCAACGCTCTTCTTGCAGGCGTCGCAGCACCCCATTCCCATGGCGAGAACAAACGCCAAAAGAATGGCCCATGCAAAGCCTTTCCTTACCAAAGCTTTCCTCATCATCTATCCCCCCTTCTCAAAGAGATGGTTAAAGGTAAGTAAGATGCCCACATTTAATAATACTGGGCTACAAATATCAAGAAAAATTATTGCCTCTCGAAATTTTTTTTTCCCATGGGCCATTCAGGCCAGCCCCAGGGTTTTTATTTGGTACAAATATAAGTAGGACCTGATAAAATGCAAGTGCAAAATAGCATATTTGGAATTTTTTTATGGTTTCCGGGCAGATTATCATAAATTTATCGATATTTATGCGCAAATTGTCGCGTTAGTGTTCTCGGGAGGCAAAGGGATTCATCTCCCCCCAGTTTTCTCCCACCCGCAGATCCACCGTCAGGGGCGCCTTGAGCGTGACTGCTCCCTCCATAACCCGGCGCACCACCCGGGCGGTGTCCGCCAATTCAGGCCGGTCCACCTCAAATAAAAGTTCATCATGGAGCTGGAGCAGCATCCGGCCGGACAACCCGGCCTCGCGCAGCGCGGTCTCCACTTCCAGCATAGCCTTCTTGATGATATCCGCGGCCGTCCCCTGGAGCGGGGTATTGATGGCGCTGCGTTCGGCCTCCTGTCGGACGATGCGGTTGCTGCTGTTGATCTGGGGAGTCTGGCGCCGGCGGCCCAAGAGCGTGGTCACCCAGCCCCTTTTCCGGGCCTCCTGCAAGGTTTCCTCCAGATAGGCCTTGACCCGGGAATATTTGGCGAAATAGCGCTGGATGAATTCATTGGCGATGCGGTTGCCCACTCCTAACTGTTTGGCCAGGCCGAAACCGCTCATGCCGTAAATGATGCCGAAATTGACCACCTTGGCCTGGCGGCGCATCTCCGAGGTCACCAACTCCGGATGGATGCCGAACACCACCGCCGCGGTCTGACGGTGGATGTCGATCTGGTCCTGGAAGGCCTTGAGGAGGGTGGGATCTTCAGAGAAGTGGGCCAGGATGCGCAACTCCATCTGGGAATAATCCGCGCTGAGAAAAACCCGGCCCGGATCCGGCACAAAGGCCTGGCGGATCTGCCCCCCCAACTCGCCCCGGACCGGGATATTCTGCAAATTGGGGTCGCGGCTGCTCAACCGGCCGGTGGCCGCCACCGACTGCAGAAACGTGGTATGCACCCGGCCCGTGGCCGGGTTCACCAGCTTCAGGAGGGCATCAACATACGTTGACTTGAGCTTGCCCATGCTCCGGTATTCAAGGACCTTGGCGGCGATGGGACTCTCCTGCGCCAGGCTCTGGAGCACCTCCATGTCGGTGGAATAGGCGGTCTTGCCGCGGGTCTTCTTCTGGGGCGTGAGGTGCATTTTTTCGAACAAGATGCGGCCCAATTGCTGGGGCGACTGGATGAGAAATTCCTCACCCGCCAGCTCATAAATCTCCCGCTCCAATCGCAGCATCGAGGTTTCGAGCTCCTGGCCGAAACGCCGGAGGTAATCCTGGTCCAGGCGGATGCCCCTGGCCTCCATGCGGGCCAGGGTGCTGAGCAGCGGCAGTTCCAGGCCGCGGTACAGATCCCAGAGGCCTTCTACTTCCAGCTCCTTTTTCAGGAGGGGCCAGAGCCTGAGGGCCACTTCTGCCCGGGTGGCCGCGTATTGGCAGGCCAGGTCCGGCGCCAAGGCCGCAGCAGTAGTGGGCCGGCCGGCCAATTCCCGCGGCCCCTGCAGGTTCTCGCCTAGATAGTGGAGCGCGGCATTTTCCAAAGTCTGCTCATAGCGGGCCGGGTTGAGGAGATAGGAGGCCAGGAGGATGTCGCCGGTGATCCCCTGCAACTCCCGGCCAACCCGTTGGCTCAGGATCAGGGCGGCCTTGAGATCAGGTCCCACTTTGCCGGCGGTCGCCTCGGCCCACACCATCGCCAGCTTCTCCCAGATGGCGCGGTTTGACTTCCCCGCCTCCCAGGGGATATATGCGGCCTCCCCCGGACGCCAGGCCACTCCGAGTCCGGCGATCTCGGCCATGACCGGGTGCTGCTCGCCGGTGACGAAGCACAGGCCCATTTCGCCGGCCTCCCGCACGGCCTGGATGACCCGGTCCAGGTCCCCGGGACCCGCCACCAGGGAACACGTCCCCGTGGGCTGGGTGTCAAAGGCTAAGTCTTTGATTAATTTACTGAACTCCAACTCGACAAACAACTGCCGCAAGGCGTCTCGGTCCGGAGGGCCGGGATGGAGGGCGTCCAGGTCCACCTCCAGGGGCACCTGGGTATCGAGTTCGGTCAACCGGCGGCTAAGCCGCGCCTTCTCGGCATGTTCCTCTAATCGGCCCTTCACCGCTTTTTCTTTAATCTCACTGACATGAGCCAGTAAATTTTCCAGGCTGTGGAATCTGGCGATCAACTTGAGCGCGGTTTTCTCCCCGATGCCCGGCACCCCGGGGATATTGTCGCTGGCATCTCCCGCCAGGGCCCGCACCTCTATCAGTTCCTGGGGCGCCAGGCCATATTTCTCCCGGATGGCGGCCGGATCATAGCGCACCTCTTTCATGGGATCCCACATATCCACGCCGTCTTGCACCAGGGGCAAGAGGTCTTTGTCGCCTGAAATGATCTCCACCTCATAACCCTCCTCCCGGGCCCGGCGCACCAGGGTGCCGATGAGGTCATCGGCCTCATAGCCTTCGCGCACCAGGGAGGGCAGGTTCAGGGCGTCGATGATCTTCCGGATGTAGGGCAGCTGGGAGACCAGGGCCTCGGGCATGGGGGGGCGATGCGCCTTGTATTCTTTATATAGGCCGTGGCGGAAGGTGGGGCCTTTGGCGTCGAACACCAGGGCCAGGTGCTGGGGCTGCCGTTCCCGCAGGACCTTGAGGAGCATGGTGGTCACCCCGTAGGCGGCGTTGGTGGGCAGGCCCCGGGAGTTGGACAGGGGCGGCAGGGCATGAAAGGCCCGGTAAAAATAGGAGCTGATGTCAATGAGGTAGAGGACGCGGGGTGCAGTGGCCATCAGGGGTATCCTTTCCCCCCTTATAGCCACTACCGCCGCTGGTGTCAATGAGAAGGATGGCCGGGGCAGCAGACCGGCGGGGGCTCCGACCCTTCCCGAAGCCCCCGGCCCTCTTCCTGAATCTCTGTCTGACTCAGACCCTGGGCTTGGCCCAGATTTCCAGGACGGAAAGCTGCATGAAGCGTTTGGATGCGGCGCTCTTGAGGATGGCCACGGTATCCCAGCCCCGGGCGGTGCCGCCGATGGCCACCACTTCCTCCCCTTCCGGGATGAGGCCGGCGTCCGTCGCCTCCATGACGATCTCGCAGCAGACCTTGAGCCCTTGCCCCAGGCGCCGCAGTGAATTGGCAATGAGCAGGGTCGGGGCGCTGCCCTTGAATTGCTCCGCCAGGCTCGCCTCCAGGGAGTGGGTGAGGATGGTGGCCTTCAGCACCTTGCCGCCGGCCGCGGTGATCGTCTGGTAATGCTCCGGCAGGAATTCATCGATGTTGGGCCCCTTGAAACCGACGGAGTGCCCCACCACCACCAGGTTGACGTCTTTGCCCTGCAACCGCCGGGCGGCCTGGGCTCCGGAATCACCGGTGGTGGAGGCCACTACCAGGTGGCTGAACTTTTCGGCCACGGCCTTTTCCATCAGGTCCAGGCAAGCCGAAGTGTTTTGCGGACCAACGCCCCGGAAATACCATACTTCTCTCTTAATCATCGGTTCACCTCATCAAGATGCAGCCATGGCCAAAAGTTTTTCCTCGGGCCGGGGCGCCTGGCTATTCAAGGCCCAGGCCGCTGAGTACTAGAGGGAAAAAACCGGGCAACGGCTAGATGTGATTGGCCTGATAGACCCCGGCCAGGGGTTAGAAGACCGAGATTACTGTGGACAGGCATACCGCAGGTTCCTTTCCGCCCACCCCTAACCTGTACAAGTAAGAATTGCGTGGCCGATGTCAAGGCGCTTCTGGAGGACGTGATTGAGAGAGGCCGCCGGACGTGAGGCCGGGTCCGGCCGGGGCGCATTCATGTTTTCTGGAGATCTACCGATAAGGACACACGAGTGTAGGACGAAGCCTGAATTCCGGCGCACCCGGGGAGAAATCGATACGATTCCATGAAGCAGATTCCGTTAGATTCAATGGGGAAGCCTGACTCGCCGTGGCGTGGGGTCGAGCCGGCCACCGGACCGGCGGTCCCGGCGCAGCAATGGCACTCCATCGAAGTTTCGGCTTCTCAGCCGGATCAACCGGGGGGCGGTGAAACCCTGGAGCGCAGCTTCAAGGCCCTGACGCAGTACTATCGGCATTCCAGCGTGGGTCAGCGCTGCCTGGGCATCGTTCACCAGATGAATACCCCGATGCAGGTCCTTACCTTCCAGGTGGACCTCCTGGAGCAAAAAAACGAGCAAGAGCTGGCCATTCTTTCCCAATCCCCGCCGGTCAAGGTTGAGAAGCTGGAGAACCTGGCCCGCCATCGGCAGGGGAAGATCCAGCAATTGCGGGAGCAACTCGACCGGCTGCGAAATCATTCCCGGAATATGATGATCCAGGGCGTCCATGAAGAGGCCCTGGAGAAGTTTCACCTTGATCTGAACCAGGTGCTGCGGCAGGAACTGGAACACTATCTGGCCAACCCCTTTTTCAAACACGAGGTCAGCAAAGATTTCCGTTTCCAGGACGGTTTGCCGTTCATCTACGGCCACTATATCGATTTCAGCCAGAGCTTCCGGAACCTCATCGATAATGCCCTGCAAGCCATGGCCGGGATGGAGCGCCGGCGTCTGACGGTCATGACGGCCGCGCAGGACAACTGGCTTCTGGTGCGCGTCGGCGATACCGGGGTGGGCATTCCGCCCCTGGATTTACCCTGGGTCTTCGAGCCCTTCTTCACGACCAAGGCCCTCTCCGGCGGGGAGCACGCCGGCCTGGGGCTGTTCATGGTGCGGCGGCTCCTGGCCCCTTACCGGGCCGAGATTCGGGTGGACAGCATTCCCGGCCAGACCTGGTTGTCCGTCGCGTTCCCGACGGCCTGAGCCGACGGACGGGGGGACGCCCTCCCGGCGAGGAGCAGTCGGGGGTCGGCCGCCATTGTCCAGGGCCTCTGCCGGCCGGGGGGGCGGCAGGCGGTTCAAATTGGTGGTTTGCAGAAAGACCTCCGCGGCCTGGCCGGCCTTGAAATATTGGGCCGCGAGCTTCAGGCGGGCCAGGCGTTCCAAGGGCGCCGGGTGGGAATCGAGGAAGTAGGTGGAAAGAAACGGATCCCGGTCATCCACCGCGGCTACCCGCTCCCACACCGCCGCGCCCTTGTCCAGGTTATATCCGGCTTGATAGGCGTACCAGGCGCCGTACAGGTCGGCTTCCCGCTCCTCGTCCTGGGAAAAGACGCTCACCACCGCGTCCTGGGTCACCTTCCGCACATTGGCGTCCACGCGATAATGCTTCCAATCCAGCAGCCGCCCCAGGGACAGGGTGGTAAACGCGGTGACGGCCTCCCCCAGCATCTGCCCCAGCTCCCGGTGGGCCGCGCCCCGCACTAAATGCCCCAGGATCTGGTGGGCCATCTCATGCCCCACCACCAGGGCCATTTCATCGTCGTTGAGGCAAAAACTCACCAGCCGCTGGGTCAGAATGATTTTCCCCGGCGCCGCATAGGCATTGATCTGGCGGTTCTGGGTCTGGACCAGGATGGCATATTCGGCGGGGAGGCTCTGGGGATAGAGGGTGAGCGTGGACTTTTGTCCGTCCCGCTCCACCAGGAGTTCCACCGGCCCCCGCAGATAGCGTTCCTGGGCTTCCAGGCGGATATGCTTCACGTCGAGCAACATGGCCGTCAGGAGTTCCCCGGGCAACAGATAGGTAATGGCTGCCGTATTGGAACTGCGGGCCCGGGAGGAGCGCCCGGCCGGGGTGCGGAGCCCGGCCAGGGAGAAATTTTGAAAAATTCCCCGGGTGGCCCCAATCGTCGTATCCCAATCCTTCGTCCAGGTGGGCATAGGCCAGTTGTTCACGGCGACGATGACGTCGCCGCGTTTCAGACCGGCATCCCGGGCCGGAGAGGGGTACCAGACCTGCTCTACGGCGATTTTTCCCGTCGCGGTGATCCACCAATTGAAGCCGAGAAAGGGGTAGGTGCGGCCCTGAGTCTGGGGCAGCCAGGGCAGAAGCCGGAGGCAGACCCGGGAAACCCGTTCCCCTGACCAGGACTGGTAAGGATGGCGCTGGGCCGCGGCCAACTGGGCGGCTTCCTCTTCATGGGCTGTGGGGGTCGGCCGGGTCACTTCGGCGCAGCCATGCAAGGCCATAAAACCAAAAGCCAACAGGAAGATTAAGGATAAGGGCGGATGACGGCGATGGCGGATTAACATGATTAACCTGAAGGCCGGGCGCGACCCTGAGGCCCCCTGGATTGGGGATGGCAACATGATCCGCATAGGCGATAAGCCTGTGCCATCAAAAACTCCTGTAGAGGCGGGGTTCCCCGCCCAGAAAAATGAGGAAGTTCATCCAAAGGGCGGGGGGACCCCGCCCCTACAACCAAAGGATCAGCCTGCTTCAGGAGCCCATAGCTTAAAACCGCCAGCGGAACGACGCCCCCGCGGTGAAGAGGCGGTAGTTGTCCACCCATTCCCGAAAATAAAAGGCGTGCACGTCCATGTAAAAGTTCTGGATAAACTCCCATTCCAGGGCTGCCAGGCCTTGAAGGCTCGGACCCCAATTCCCATGCTGGCTAACCGCCTGGGCCGTGCCCTGGAGGATCAGGGTGGGCAGCCGGAAGACTTGCCGGTCGAAATCCACCCCCAGGCCGATGGCGTTGTAGGCCCCGGGGCTGAAATAGGCGTTGTGGCGCTGGGAATACGACGCCAGGAAATAGTGCGGCGTGAATTCCAGGTGCATGCGGGGTTGGCCCACGGCCTGCCAGGTCAGCCCCTGGTAGAGCGTGAGACGCCGGTTCTGATCGGAATAGAAGGCGCCGCCGGCGTTCCCCCGCCAGTTCAGGCCGGGGCGGAACTGGTGATTATACGACAGATCCACCTGGTGATAGGTGGTGACGCTGGCCTCCGTCAGGTTGAGCACCGATTGGTAAAGACGGGGAAAGAGGTAAGCATCCTGGTCAAAGATATCCCGGCGGCTATACCTCAGAGTCGCATCGGTCTTAGCCCACGGCGAAAAACCCAGCTCCAGGCCGCCCAGAAGACGGTTCTGGCTGTCCGTCCTGGTAAAGTCCGCCACGGCCGTGCGGTTGAGGAAAGTGGTTTGAGGCAGGATAGTGCCGACCGTACCTGAAAAAAAACCGGTCAAAAATCCGGGGGTTGTGATCTGCGTCTGTCCCAGTTGCAGGGTATGGAAGTCCGACCTCTTCCAATAGCGCCGCAGAATGAGCTCGGCGCTGAGCTTGAGGCGGTCATCCACCGCCAGGGGCCCGAGAGCCAGGGAGACTTCCGCCCGGCGCAGGCGGCTGGCCGCGTCGGTTCCCTGGGCAAATACCGGGTTCAGCCCCAAATCAAGCCGGCCGTACTTGACGTTCTGGTTGTTCTGGTGGTATTCCCGGTATTCCAGACCCAGTTGGGCAGGTAAGACCCGGGTGATCCAGAAGCCGCCGGCGATCCGGAAAATGACCCCGTGGAGTTTATTGCTGTCGGTGAGATAAAGGGATTCGGGCTGGACGATGGGCAACACGTCCGAGATAAAGGCGGGCAGGTAGTTGCTGAGCCCCAGCCCCCTGGGCTCCCGGTTAAAACTGGAAAATTGCCAGGGTCGCTGCGCCTCTTCGGGACGACGCTCCCCCCGGGAACCGGGGAAGCCCCGGGAGGCCATCTGGGGCCGCATTTGCAGGCGGACGTCCTCCAGTTCATTGAGCAACTCGATGTCCTGGGGCGCGTCTTTCAGGGCCTGGGCATAGTCCTTATAGGCCGAGCCCCAATTACCCTGGCTCCGGGCCTCCCGGGCCTTGGCCACCCTGGCCGCCTGGGAGCCGGGTTTCAGGGCGCTCACCTGCCGGTAAAGGCTGACGGCTTCTTTATCTCCCTTGGCTTCCAAGATTCTGGCCTTTTCCATGAGGAAGTCTTCCGGCGGGATTTTGCCTTCCAGCGGGGCCAGGGTTTGCAGCGCCTCCGGATAGCTCTGTTCGGCCCGGCAGGCCCGGACCAGGAGGAGCACCCCCTGGGAGTAATCCGGGGAATCCGCGGGAATCTTGGCGACCGCGGCCCTAACCCCCTCATATTGGCGGCGCACGAGATAAATTCGGGCCATCTCCAGGGGCGCGCCGGGATTCTTCTGGTCTGCCTCCAGGAGCTTCAGGGTTTGGCCGAAGTTCTTCTGGCCCATCCGGCATTGCAGGAGGAGTTGGGCGATGGATTGATCCTGCGGCCGCAGTTTCTGGGCTTTCTGGTAGTAGCTCGCCGCGGCCGGCTGATTATCCAATTCCATGGCCAGCCAGGCCAGGGCCAGGAGTTCCCCGGGGCTTTTCGGCTGGCGGTGCCGCCGGTACTCCTGGAGGACATGCAGCAGGTAATTGAGTTTGCCCCCCTGCCGCCCCATCTGGCCGGCGAAATAGGCCAGGGCCGCGGTCTGCTCCGGGCCTCCCACCCGGACGCCGGGCAGCCGGTTCATCACCCGGTTCAGGTCCTCATAACGGGGCAGGCGGGGCAAAATGGAGGCCATGATAAGCAGGGAGGCATGATGGTAGCGGTTTTTCCTCAGATTGGCCAGGAGCAAGTCGATGGCCCGGTAAAGGTTGGACATCTCCGTTGAGTGGGCGTAGCAGCGGGCCACCAGGGCCCGTTCCTCCAGGCTCAGGCCGGGCAAGGGTTCCAACTCCTTCTGCGCCAGGGCCAGGGCCTTGGGAAAATCCCGACTGGTGAGATAGGCTTCGATGGCCACTACCCGGACCAACGGGTCCCGGGGTTGGTCCTGGCGCAGGCGGTTCAGGAGTTCCAGGGCTTCGGGGCCCCGCCCCAGGTAAGTCAGGACCCGGGCCTTCTCCAGACGGCCGACGCGATCTCCGGGGACCTTCTTCAGAAAGAGGTCATAGTACTTCAGGGCCTCCGGCAGATTCCCCAGCCAGAGATGGAGATGGGCTTCCTGCCGCAGGAGCTGAGGGTCTTCCGGAGTCGGGCAGTCGCGCAATTCCTGGGCGGCCTGGTCCCAACGCTGGTCCTCGAGCAGGAGACTGATGCGCCGCAGCCTAAGGTTGACGTCATCCTTGATTTTCAGGACTTCGCCGTATTGGTCCAGGGCCTCCCGGCGGTTGTCGGGCTGAAAAGAATAGGCCTCGGCCAGTTGCCTTCTCACCTCGGCATCCTGAGGATTCTGCTCCAGGTAGGCGGAAAAAAAATGCGCCGCCTGGCTCCAATGCTTCTGGTAGAAATGGAGTTGTCCGGAAAATAACAGCACCTTGGGATCGCCCGGGTGCTGCTGGCGGAACGGGGCGATGATTTCCAGCGCGTCCTGATACCGCCTGGCATAGGAATAGGTCAAGGCCGCTTCCCAGCGCATCTCGCCCTTGACGAGCTGCCGGCGCAGGGCCTCATCCCACATGCCGGCAGCGGGGCCAAAGCGGTTTTTCCGGGCATAGAGGCGGGCCAGGTTGATAATGGTTTCCTGGTGGGTGTCCCCCTCCACCCAGGCTTGATGGTATTCTCGCTGGGCCTTGTCGAAATCTCCGATCAGCAGCAGTTCCAGGGCATACCAGCGCCGCAATTCGAAATCGGGCTGCTGGCGCATCAAGGGGGCCAGGACCCCCGCGGCTTCGGCATGTTTCCCTTTTTGAGCCCAGAGCCGGGCCAGGGCCAGGGCGTATTCCTTCTGGCCCCGATGCCGGGCATAGAGCCAGAGGTACTGATCCAAGGCCCGGTCATCGTCACGGGCGGCATCCGCGGCCCGGGCGGCTTCCAGGCGCAACTTGGAATTTTCCGCGCTCTTTTCCAGGAGAAGTTGGTAGATATCGCTGGCCACCCGGTAATCCCGCTGCCAATAATGCAGCAGGGCCAGGAAGTGGAGGGCCTCCCGGTCCTCGGGAAACTCGGCTACTTCCTCTTCCTGGAGCTGAATGGCGTCCTTGTAACGGTCGAGAGAGGCCAACAGCTTGACCAGGACCCGGCGCACACCGGGGTCGCGGTCCAGCCGGTAGAGCTGCCGATAGGAGGCAACCGCCTGGGGATAATATTCCTCGTGGCGGGCGGCAATGGCGGCGGCCGCCGCCAGGACTTTCCGATCATCGGGCTGCTGGGTGAGATACCAGGACAGCACGTCCAGGGCTTCCTTGGGCTGCCCCAGCAGGTCCAGGGCCTGGGCATGAACGATCAAGGCCCCGGGACCGGGATGGCGTTCCATGACCTGTTGGGAGATCTCCAGGGCCGCCTTTACCTGGCCGGCGTCCAGATAAACCCTTCCCAAGAAAATGCCGTACTCCGCATTATTCGGGTCCCGGGCCCAGGCCTTCCGGGCCAACTCCAGGGCCCGGGGCTGGTCGCCCCTGGCCTGAGCTTTCTGGGCGGCGCCGTACAGGGAGCGGGTGGAGCGCCAGAAGTCATGATCCTGATGCCAGGCGATGGCGAAGACCAGACCCAGGAAGAAAATCGGCACGCTCCAGATGACCCAGCGGATCTTGCTAACCATAGACCTGCCTCGGGTCCATAGCGGGATGCCAGGTGGGCCTGGTGACCACGGCCAGCACCAGGTCCCCCAGAATCCAGATAATGAAGGCCGAAAAGATAGCATTGAAGAAGATCAGGCGAGGCTCACTCCATCCCAGACAGAGGGCGATCACCGGCAGACTCACGTGCAGGGCAATGAACCCCAGGTGGGGCGCCAGTTGCCACCATGATCCCGCCCGGACAAAGGGCCGCAGATTATTGACCCGGTAAGCGGGTTTGCGACCCGGGGGAGACAGCAACGCCGCGGCAATGGCCAGGGCATGCACCGGAAACAGGCTGCACAGCATTTTGAACTGCTTTAAAGGTTCCTTGCCCAAGAACAGGTAGCGGAACATCAAGACGGTGGCCAGGAGATAGACTCCCCGGAGGAGCCCATAGGCCAGTTCATCGCCGAGAACGCACGAGTTGCCGCGGCAGTAAACCAGTAGCGGGATGGTGTAAAAGACGGGAAATACCAGCCCGCTGGCCAAATAACTCATCATGACGGTGAGAAAATTGGTCTTCTGCCGCCAGGAGAGACCGGATTTGAACAGGGGGTTGTCCCAAAAGAAGAGGCGCATGGTATCCAGACACCATTGGAAGCGTTGGCGGTAAACCCCGGTCAGGGTCACGGGCGCCAGGCCCCGGGAGAGAGGGTGCGGATAATAGACCCCCTGCCAGCCCCGGCTCACCAGCTCATACGACGAGGTGAAGTCTTCCAGCAGGTTCCAGGTGGCGAATCCCCCCATTTCCTCGAGGGCCCGGCGGCGATACACCACCCCGGAGCCGCACGAGATCACGGCATTGGCGTGATGATTGATCAACTGGATGGTTTCGTAAAAAACCTTATCACTGTTGTAAAAAGGATCGCCTTGGGGCAAAAAGAAGGCCTGCTTGCTCTGGACATAGGCAACCCGCGGCGGCTGAAAAAATCCCACCAGCCGGTCCAGGATTTCGGGCGCCGGCACCTGATCGGCGTCCAGGACCAGGATCAATTCGCCCTGACTGTGGTGCAGGCCGAAATTGAGGTTGCCGCTTTTGGAGTCCTTCAAGGGCAGCCCCTCTGCAGGGCGGGAGAGATAGTGAAATCCCAAGGATCGGGTCAGGGCCGCGACGGCTTCGGAGCCGCCGTCATCGAGAACGTAAACCTCGAGGGGACGATAGGGGATCTGCTTGACCGCGCGGAGAGTGGTCCGGATGATCGAAAGGGGCTCGCCGCAGCACGGCACCAGGAGGTCCACAGCCGGAAGGGTAACGGCCGCCGGGGCTTCAGGGCAATTGTCCCGAGGGCGCCAGATGCTGTAACTTAAAAGACAGAGGAGCAGGTAAGACAGGATTTCCGCGGCAAGAAAACAGCAATCGGGCCAGGCCCGGCTGGTCAGCACCATGCTGCCCAACCACACCAGGTAGGAGAGTCCCACCGCCAGGGCGATCAAAGAAAAGACCTGGGCAAGAAGATGCTTTGGCGGCGCCGCCGCGGCAGGAGATCGCAACGCCTCCGCCGGGTCTGGGGAAGCGGTTTTCCCACACAAACGGGGACCCTCACCCATGGCAAGAATCCCCGCTTACGAGCGCCGGAGGCCGGCCTTAATATTCCATGGGCCGCTTGGGATCATCCACATTCCCTCCCTGGAATGCCCGGTTTAGGTCGGCTAACGAGCCCGGCATGCCATCTCTCCGACCACTGGAATAGATATTAATGTCCATCATTAGACCCATTTTAAATAAAATTCAACATTTTTAAAATTAATTTAGATTTTTTCACAAATTACTTTGAACAATGGGGTAGTGAAAGGAAATTTGGCAGGGTTCCAGCGGGGAGGTATCCGTCTCCCGGAGATTGCCCCGGAGCGGCGGATTGGCTAACGGGGTGGTTTGGTTAGATGTCCCCGCGCAGCCAGGCCCAGGCCAGACCCAGGTACTCGTGCAAGGCGGCTTCGGCCTGGCCGAGGCCGCCAGCACCGGGGAAAAACTGTCCGGGGCTGAGACCTTGAGGGCTGCGGGTCAGATAATCAGTGGGCGCCGGGATGGGGTTAAGGCCGCGTTTTTCGAACAGGGCCATGGCGCGCGGCATATGGGCCGCGGAGGTCACCAGGATGACGCGGTCGGCGCCGATCATTTTAGCAATGATCGCGGCCTCCTCAGCGGTATCCCGGGAAGTTTCCTCCAGCACCAGGTCCTGGGGTTTGACCCCCAGAATCTGGGCGATCCGGGCCATAACGCCGGCTTCGGACACGGGGTCGAAGACCACCCCGCCCGACATCAGCAGCTTGCTTCCCGGCAGGGCCCGGTATAAGCGCACCCCTTCCACCACCCGGCTCAGGGCCGCCCGGCTGATCTGGCTGTTAACCGGCAGGCTGGGGTCCGTGTCATGGCCGCCTCCCAGGACTACGATCCAGATAGGGGAGGTCTGGGGTTGGCGTCCCTCCCGGACAAGCGCCTCGGGGTGCAATAAGGCCGGATAATGGCGTTCCAAAGGCATCAACAGACGCGGGGATAAGAGAGGGGAACCGAACAGGAGCAGGAGTGCGGTCCCCAGGCTGACCACGATCTTCCCGAGCCTTTGCCGCCGGGTGAACCAGAGAAGAAATAACCCGAGGATCAAGATCTCCAAGCCCAGCGATCCAGGGGACAGGAAATTCGCCGCGATTTTTTTCAGGATGAACATAGGCTGGGCCTCCCCCGGCTTTTAGGCATTACTTCCGGGGCGAGCTCGTGGCCCTGCACCCCACCCGCAACGATGGGGTTTGGGAAGTAGTTTTCTGTAGTCAACGCATCACCAAAATAGATTTATAGCGAATGCCAAAAGTTTTTTCCGTTAGGGCACATGCTCAAAAAACCAAAATCCCCCTAACCCCCTTTGGCAAAGGGGGGAACCACAAGGAATTGCTCTAAAAGTACCCCTTTGGCAAAGGGGGATTTGAAGTTTTCCGCAGTAAAGCCTGCGGCCACTCTGAACGACCTCAGTATTACAGGATCGACAACCGCTCGTCGTAGATGAATTCCCGGGTGTGTTTGGCGATTTTGGCCGGGTCGATCTGAATCCGGGCCATGCCGGTTTCGAGGCCGGCCCGGGCCACGGCTTCGGCCACCACCGGCGGCACCCGGAAATCCATGGCTTCGGGCAAAAGATAGCGCGGATTCAGTTTAGCGCCCACCAGGCCGGCGATCGCGTGGGCCGCGGCGATATTCATGGCGTCATTGATGCCCCGGGCCCGGATGTCCAGCGCCCCCCGGAAGATGCCGGGGAACGCCAGGCAGTTGTTCACCTGGTTGGGAAAATCCGACCGTCCGGTGGCCACCACCAATGCCCCGGCCTCCCAGGCCGCGTCGGGATGGATTTCCGGGTCCGGGTTGGCCAGGGCGAAGACGATAGGGTTAGCGGCCATGGCCCGCACCATGTCCGGTTTCAGGACGTTGGGCCCCGACAGGCCGAAGAAGACGTCCGCGCCCCGCAGGGCATCGGCCAGGGAGCCCTGCAGCCGGTCCGGGTTGGTGATGGCCGCCAACTCCTCCTTGATGGGATTCATCCCTTTGCTCCGGCCCTTATAGACAATACCCGTGGTATCGCACACCGTAATGTTTTGAACCCCGGCCTGGATCAGGAGCTTGGTCACGGCAATGGCCGAGGCCCCAGCGCCGTTGAAGACGATCTTGACGTCCTCGATCCGGCGCGCCGCGAGCTGCAAGGCATTGATCAGGGCCGCCAGGCTCACCACCGCGGTGCCGTGCTGGTCGTCGTGAAACACCGGGATATCCAGGCGTTCGCATAATCTTTGCTCGATCTCGAAGCACCGGGGCGAAGAGATATCCTCCAGGTTGATGCCGCCGAAGGCCGGGGCAATGTTTTCCACCAGTTGGACCACCAGGTCCGTGTCCTGGGTGCTGATGCAGATGGGAAAGGCCTCGACCCCGCCGAAGGTTTTGAAAAGCACGGCCTTGCCTTCCATGACCGGCAGGGCCGCCCGGGGGCCGATATTCCCCAGGCCCAGCACCGCGCTGCCGTCCGAGACGATGGCCACCAGGTTGTTCTTGCAGGTGTAGTCGTAGGCTGCCAGGGGCTCGGCCATAATCTTTTTGCAGACCTCATCCACCACGGTGGGGGCATAGAGTCGCCGGTAGATGACTTCGTCCTTGATGGGCACCTTGGCGTAAACCTGGATGCAGCCCTGGTAGCGGCGGTGCAGCTCCAGGGACTCCTGGTCGATGCTGAGTTTGCCGTAATCCTGGCTTTCGGGCGGCAGCCAGGCCAGTTCTCCTTCATAGACATATTTCTCGGTACGCTCGCGGATCGTTTCCGGGGAGATCACCTCAGCTGCGTGACGGGCCACGCCGGTCGTCTGGGCCGCCCGGGCCACCGCCTCGGCCACCACCGGGGAGATGCGCCAGTCCATCTGCCGGGGGATGATGTTGGTGGGAGACAATTGGTCATCCGGGATCATGGCCGCCAGGGCCCGGGCCGCGGCCAGGAACATGTCGATGTTGACCCGCAGGGCCCCTACGTCCAGACACCCCCGGAAGAATCCCGGCGTGATGAGGGAGGACCGGATCTGGTTGGCGCTTTCCGTCTGGCCGGTGGCCACGATGGCCGCGCCGCCGGCCTTGGCTTCGGCCTCGCTGATTTCCGGCTCGGGCAGGGCCAGGGCGAAAACGATCGCGTCCGGAGCCATGCCGGCCACCATCTCCCGGGTGACCAGGCCCTTGGCGGACAGGCCGATGAAGACGTCGGCGCCCTGCATCACGTCAGCCAGTTTTCCTTTGATGTCCTGGGGTTTCACCAGACGGGCGATCTCGGATTTGGCCCAGTTCATGCCTTCCATGCGGTAAACATGGAGGGCGCCGTGGCGGTCGCAGAGCACGATATTGTC
>JBAZKX010000003.1:0-17210 GCA_041650575.1 Desulfobaccales bacterium | reverse complement strand
GCCGGATGGAGTCCAGATTCTGGGGCCGGGAGCTAAAGGCGCCGTCCAGGTCCACCACGTGGAGGATATGGGCCCCCGCCTCCTGCCACTTGAGGCCCATGGCCGCGGGGTCGTCGCCGAAGACGGTGACGTCTTCGGCCCGCCCCTGGCGCAAACGCACGCACTTGCCGCCTTTCAGGTCAATGGCCGGAATAATTAACATAATTTAAACATTTTAACCTGAAAGGCCTTCCCCTGACAATCGCCGGGGTGGGATAATTCCTGGTTTAGGGGATTCTCCTTGAAAATTCACCGGTTCCCCTTAATAATATAATGGTGGGATGACGAGGCCCAATTTATCTATTTTGGTAAAAGCCCCTGCCGTTGGGCACAGCTCCCGTGCCCTTACGCCGGTCGACGGATTTTACATTTTTTTAGAGACATCAAGATGGTGATCAAGGTTTATGTCTGACCTGGGCCGGTATTTGATCTTTATAGGCGTCATCCTGGTGATCGTGGGCGCGGTGTTCCTGCTGGCCCCCAAGATCCCGTGGCTGGGACGGTTGCCGGGGGATTTCAGCTTCAAACGGGGCAATGTCAGCTTCTACTTTCCCTTGGGCACCTGTATCCTCATCAGCATCATCCTGACCCTGATCATGTACCTGTTTCGGCGATAACCGTGAACAGTGAGCGGTGAGCTGTAAGCAGTTTCTTGGGGGCCTCAGCCCGGATGAAAATGTGGCGCCGCCGGTCTCGGTGGTTTAGAGGCGCGGGACTGGATTATCGGCGAATCCGTCTTATAATTGGAGTTTAAGGGGAGTTGCAGGGAGAGTTCCGACGCCAAAACCTCACCCGGCGCCAGGTCCGGCCTCATGGCCCGGCCCCTCCATGTCCGCCAAATCCCTTGCAAAATATCCCCAGGCAAGTATACTGAGGAACATTCACCCGTCCCCGGGCGGCATCCGGGCGACTAACCGCGCCCCCACCCGGACGGCGGCAACCAGGAATGGAACCACATGCCTGAATTACGCAAAGATCCCATCATCGGCCGATGGGTGATCATTTCTACCGAACGGGGCAAGCGCCCCCATGATTTTGTTGTGGAACCGGAAGTCACCAAAGGGGGCTTCTGCCCCTTCGACCCGGGCAACGAACATACTACACCCCCCGAAATCCTGGCCTACCGGGACCCCGGGACCGAGCCCAATACCCCCGGCTGGCACCTCAGGGTAGTGAACAACAAGTTCCCCGCCCTGGCCAAGGAGGGGCAATTGGACCGCGCCGGCGAAGGCATGTTCGACCGCATGAACGGCGTGGGCGCCCATGAGGTCATCATCGAGAGCCCCGACCACCAGCTCACCCTGTCCAGCATTTCCCTGGACGGCTTCACCCGGGTACTCACCGCCTACCGGGACCGGATCGTGGGCTTGAGCGAAGATCCCCGCTTCCGCTACGTCCTGATCTTCAAAAATCAGGGCCGGGCCGCCGGGGCCTCCCTGGAGCACAGCCACAGCCAGCTCATCGGCCTGCCCATCGTCCCCGAGCTGGTCCAGGAGGAATTGAGCGGCGGCAAATTCTACTATAACTACAAAGAGCGCTGCGTTTTTTGCGATATGATCCGCCAGGAGCTCCAGCAGCAGAGCCGGGTGGTCCTGCAGAACCAGGAGTTTCTGGCCATCTGCCCCTTTGCGCCTCGCTCACCCTTTGAAATCTGGATATTGCCCAAAACCCATTTTTCCTCTTACGTCGATCTGAAGGAGGAATCCTTCCGGCTGTTGGCCGAACTCTTCTCGGAGACCTTGAAGCGCCTGGAGAAAGCCCTGGGGAAGGTCCCTTACAACTTCATCCTGCACACCTCCCCCGTCCGGGAGCCGGACCTCAATTATTACCACTGGCATTTTGAAATCGTGCCCAAGCTGACGTTGATCGCCGGTTTCGAGTGGGGCTCGGGCTTTTATATCAATCCTACGCCTCCGGAAGACGCCGCTCAATATCTTCGGGAGTTGACCCTGTAATCCTCGAGGGATGACAGATGCGTATCCTGATGGTAACCCCGGAAGCCAATCCCTTCGCCCGCAGCGGCGGACTTGCGGAGGTCATCTACGCCCTGGCCTGGGCCCTGGTCAAGTTGGGCCACCAGGTGTCGGTGGTGTTGCCTTTCTACCGCCAGGTGCAGGAATCGGGACGCCCTATCACCTCCACCGGGCAGACCCTGAACATTCCCATGTCCTGGAAGACCGTGCCGGCGGAGATCTTCACCTCCCAGGTCGATCCCAACCTGAACTTTTACTTCATCGGCCAGGACGCCCTGTATAACCGGGAGGGACTCTACGGCACCGCGTACGGCGATTTCGATGATAACGCCGAGCGTTTCATCTTTTTCTCCCGGGCCGTCGTGGAGATGATTGACGCCCTGAAGCTGGAGTTCGACTGCTGCCACGCGCATGAGTGGCAGACCGGCCTGGTGCCCGTCTATCTCCGGACCCTCTACAGCGACCGCCTCCCCCTGCAGCGCCTGCCGGTGGTGTACACGGTCCACAACGTCGGTTACCAGGGGCTTTTTTCCTCTTTTGATCTGCCCCTCACCGGCCTGGGGTGGGAATTGCTCTCTCCCAAGGCCCTGGAATTTTACGGCAAGCTCAACTTTATGAAGGGCGGCCTGGTCTTTGCCGATCTCCTCACCACCGTGTCCACCAAGTACCGGGAAGAGATCCTGACTCCGGAATTCGGCTTCGGCCTGGAAGGTCTGTTCCGGGAACGGGCCCAGGAGCTTTACGGCGTTCTGGAAGGGGTCGATTATGTCCGTTGGGACCCCAGCCGGGATGCCTGCCTGCCGGTTACCTATGACCGGGATAACCTCGCCGGCAAAAAGACCTGCAAGTTAGAACTGTTAAAGCGCTTCGGATTGAACCTGTCTCCGGATCAGCCCCTCATCGGCATGACCACCCGCTTCTTCGAGCGCAAAGGCATCGATCTGGTGGAAAACATCCTGGATGACCTGATGCGCCTGGAAGTGGGTTTCATCATCCAGGGCACCGGGGAAGAGCGGCACCATTACCTCCTCCAGGAACTCAGCACCCGGTATCATGAGCGCATGGGGCTGATGATCGGCTTCTCGGAGGAGCTGGCCCATCAGATCATTGCCGGCGCCGATATCTTCCTCATGCCCTCCCGCTATGAACCCTGCGGCCTCGACCAGATGTACTGTTTCCGCTACGGCACGATCCCCGTGGTGCGGGCCACCGGGGGCCTGGACGAAACCGTCCAGGAGTTCGACCCGGCCACGGGCGCCGGCACCGGTTTCAAATTTTCCGGCTATACCCCGGCGGAACTGTTGGGCGCGGTGCAACGGGCCCTAACGCTTTACCGGCAGCAGCCCCGGGTCTGGGAAGCCCTGATGCAGAGCAACATGGCCCTGGATTATTCCTGGACCAAGACCGCGGGTCCCAAATATGTGGATTTGTACCGGCTGGCCGCCGAAAAACGGCAGCGCCTGTTGGGCGGGTAAGTCTCCATGGCTTCGGAACGAACCGCGTTCTTGACCCAAATGGTAGAGGTGCTCACCTCTACCGTGGGCTTTGGGGAACGTCTCAACAACATGGTTCACCTCCTGGCCCGCAACCTGAAGGTGGACCTGGCCCTCTATTTTGGCCTGGATAAAGCCCGGGAGACCCTGCTCCTTAACGTCAGCAGCCAGGGACCCGTGCCTCCCCATATGCGTCTGGAATTCCCCCTGGGACAGGGTTTGGTGGGGGAGACTGCCGCCAGCCGCAAGCTGGCCGTCGTCCACCGCCAGCAGCCGGGGGTGGTACAAGCCAATGCTCCCCTGGAAAAGCTGCACCCCGCCTATCAGACCCTGGCCGCGTTTCCGGTGGCGGACGACAATTATCTGTACGGCGTTTTGATCCTGGTGGACCGGACGGAACGCAATTTCACCTCTTCCGAGCGCCAGGGGGTCCTGTTGACCTGCCTGATGCTGGCCGCGGCCCTGCGCCAGGCCATCCTCCAGGAAGAGGCCAAAAAGCGCATCGCCGAGCTCTCCGTGCTCTTCGAGGTGGGGAAAGCCTTAAGCTCCACCGTGGAGCTGGATGAGCTCCTGGAGCGCATCGTCAGCACCACCGCCAAGGTCATCACCGCCCGGGGCGCCGCCCTCCACATCATTGATAACGCCACCGGCGAACCCAGGGTATCGTCCCGCTACGGCCAGATTCCCCCGGCCTGCCCGGCCCTGCCTAAAATGGGGCCCACCGTTGCGGCAGGGGAGCCTCCCTATTTTGAAGGGCAGTCGTCGGATGCCGCGGGCCGCACCCATTACTGCCTGGCCGTGCCCCTGACCTTCAAAGGCCAGTTGACCGGGACCCTGGGAGTGTACGACAAATTTACCCCCAACGGCGAATACCTCCCCTTCGACCCGGAAAACCGGCAGTTGCTCTTCACCATGGCCGGCGTCATCGTCAACGCCATCGAAAACGCCCTCACCTATCAGCAGGTGGAGGACCTGGCCGAAAAGAACGAACGCATGGTGCGGAATCTCACCGCGCTCCAGGGAATCTCCCAGGTGATGCTGACCTCGGTTCAGGAGGACCGTCTCCAGGAGATCATCCTCCAGGGCATCACTCTCGAGCCCGGACTGGGGTTTGACCGGGCGGTGGTGCTGATGGTGGATGAGGCCACCCAGACCTTGAAGGGGGTCAAAGGCGCTCGCCGCAACCTGGCGAATTCCGAGGGTTCCAACCTCATGACCCTGCTGGTGCCGCCGCCGGAGATGCTGCCGGTCAGTGATTGGGAAATCCCCCTCCGGGCGGATCAGGGCCCCCTGGCCCTGGCGGTGCTCAAGAAGCTCCCTTATCATCATCAAGCCGTCGATGAGCCGGGCTTGCCTCCCGCCCTGGAGGGCAAATATACGGCCCGGGAATTCTTTGTGGTGCCCCTGGTAGTGAAAGACCGGGCTACCGGGGTGATCCTGGTGGACAACCAGGCTTCCGGGCGGCCCCTCGAGTCGGAGCCCCTCCACGTGCTCCAGATGTTCGCCACCCAGGCTGCCCTGGTCCTGGAAAATGCCCACCTCTACTCCACCATCGAAGCCAATAACCGGGAACTGCTCCTCATCCGGGAACGCATGCTGGAGTCCGACCGTTTGGCCGCCTTGAGCAGCCTGGCCTCGGGCATGGCCCATGAAATCCGCAACCCCCTGGTCTCCATCGGCGGCTTCGCCCGGCGCATCGCCAAACTGGTGGAGCCCAATTCCCCCCTGCGGGGCTATGTGGAGGTCATTCAGGAGGAAGTGACCCGGCTGGAGAAGCTTCTCCGGGAAATCCTCGACTTCACCGGAGAAAATCTCTCCTATTACGGCGATCACGATCTGGCCAAGCTCATCGAAGACACCCTGATCCTGGTCCAACGGGATCTGGACGCCGATAACATCAAGGTCGTCAAGGAATTCGCCCAACTCCCCCGGCTCCACTGCGACGACCGGCAAATGAAGCAGGTCTTTTACAACCTCTTCCAGAACGCCATCCAGGCCATGCACCTGGGCGGGACCCTGGTGATTCGTACCTTTCCGGTGGAGCGGCCCGACGGCCTCTACGCCGCCGCGGCCATCTCCGACACCGGGGGCGGCATCCCCATGGAAGTGCTCCACAATATCTTCAACCCGTTTTTTTCCACCAAGGACTACGGCACCGGCCTGGGTCTGGCCATTGCCCAACGCATTATCTCCCGCCACTATGGGCAGATAGAAGTCAACAATGAGATGGGCAAGGGCGTCACCTTTATCGTCACCCTGCCGGTGGCTAAATATTGTCTCGTGAAAGATGTCGGCCAGGGCGCGGTTCCCGCCAGCGCGCTCAGGGCCCCGAAAGGAGGGCGGCAATGAAAAAAATTTTGGTGGCGGACGACGAAATGAGCATTCGCCTCCTTTATAGCGAAGAACTGAAGGAAGAGGGGTACGAAGTCTATCAGGCCGCCAACGGGCGGGAAGCCCTGGAAATTGTGGACAAGATTCCCCTGGACCTGGTCATCCTGGACATCAAGATGCCCGAAATGGACGGCATTGAGGCCTTGAGACAGATCAAGGAAAAGCGGCCGGATTTGCCCGTGGTCCTGAGCACCGCCTATGGGGAGTATAAGCAGGATTTTGCCACCTGGGCCTCAGACGAATACCTGGTCAAATCCTCGGACCTGGAGGACCTCAAGGCCGTGGTGAAACGCTACCTGAAAGAGTGACCATCCAAGAGGCGCACATGGCTAAACTCAAACTGATATTGTTGATCCTCCTGGCCGTGGTGCTGGCCGCCTTTGCGGTGGAAAATGCCCAACCGCTGCCGGTACTCAAGTTGTTCAAATTTGAGCTGGGGCAGTTGCCCGCCTTTCTCTTGGCCTATATCAGCCTGGCGGTGGGCCTGGTGATCGGCTGGGTCGCCCATGCCATGAGGATGAGGCGCAAAAAGCGGCAGGCCGACGCGGCTTCAGCCCCCGAGCAGCAGCAGAAACCCCAGGAAGGCCAGGGCGCTCAGCAAGCCCAGTAGGAAGATTATCCCCAGAGCGGACAAAATCGAGAGAAAGATGGCCAGGGCGCCTAAGGAGGCCCAGTTAGAGAGGCCGTAAACCTGCTTCGCGCCAATATATAGCAGAGCCAGGACCCAGATGGCCGCCACCGGCGGGCCAAAGAACGGGATGACCATCAGGGCCAGGCCGCCCTGGGCATAGCAGAAAATTCGCCAGGCCGGAGTGAATCGCCGCCCGGCCCCCGCCAGCGCCACACTTCCCCACCAGCAGAGTCCGCCCGCCCCCAGCCTGGCCAGCGCCAGGACCGGGGCCCCGGCCATCAGGGCCAGCAGCGCGCCCGGTCCCAAGCCCAGAGCCGGAGCCAGCCCTGCCGCGGTGTCCTCCGGGCTCAGGCCCCCCGGTCCCAGGGCCAGAAGGGCCCAAAAGAGGGCGGATAACAGCCCGCCGGTACTTATGATCAGGGCAAAGGCCAGGGGTTCGGACCGGCCTTCTCCTTCCAGGCGCTGAAAAAATTCCCCCGGCCGGATCAGGAGGTCCCGTAGCGTGCGATAAAACCCAGCCAGGCCGGACAACTCCGGGTCTTCCCAGGGCACCGGCCCCGGGGAGCCGGGTTCGAAGACCGCCGCCGCGTCCCAGGCCTCTTCTGTTACCATCATGGCCGCTTCCGGTAAATTAGGTCTTTTACTTCCGCTGGTTTGGACAATCCGAACCAAAACATCGCGGCGCCTCCGGATTTATCCTTGAGCGCCAGATTGCCCACCTGGAGCAGGCTCTGGGTAAACCCCCGCAGGACCTGAATCTCTCCCAGGTTCTCCCAGGCGATCTCCTGCTGCCGGGGCGCTGGCCAGCGCCAGACCCGGGCCACTCCCCGGGCACTGACATGATACTCCTGGCCATATTTCAGGTAGATCACCGCCGCCACGATGATCACCCCCAGGACCGTGCCCAACCAGACGGGCAGGCCGGCATCGGGATTGATCCGGGGCCCCAGGAAAACGATGGCCATGGCCACGTAATAGACAAAAAACGCCCGGCCGCAGGGTTTGAAGACCAGGTCGCCGGACGTGGGGATTTCGTTGTCAGCCATGATGATTCCTCCAGAAGGTAATATCGTTGGGCACGGTTTTTTAAAGAAACTAAATTTCCGGTCCCTTATCTTTCATTTGCGATTAATGCTAAGAAGGCAGCCGGATTAACGATCTTGATCCTCTGATAATTTTCTAAATCGGTCAGATGATGGTCGCAGGAAATAATGAAGTCAGCCTGGGCTTCCACGGCGCAAGCGATGACCATGTCGTCTGCCGGATCATTTGAGACGCTCTCTGCGAGAAGTGCTCCGGGGGTGATCAGCGCCACTTTCAGCAACTTGAGAATAACGTCCTCGACTTCTTGAGAAGTGATTTTGCGTTTTTCTATGGCTTTTTTTACTTTGGGATACTGCATAACCCGCCTTATTTCCGTGATGATGCCGGGGGAGATAACCAGCCGCACCTTGCCGTTGAGGGCAAATTCAAGGATTCTGGCGGGTGAATGATCCGGTGCAAGCATGGCACTCACCCAGACATTTGTGTCCAGGACGGCCCTCATCATGCCTGGGCGCTGGCCTTAACGCTCCTCGTCGTGCGAACGGCCTCCTCTATAGCTTCCTGGATCTCCTGGGGGTCCGCTCCCGCCATTTTCTCCCAGACCTTTTGAAGGGCCTGCAAAGCAGAGCCTTGGTCTTCTTGCAATTGCTGGAATCTTTCCATGTCCACCAGGGCCGCCAGAGGTTTGCCGGCCCGCTCGATGATATAGGCGTCTCCCCGGATGGAGACTTCATTCAAGAGTTGGCCCAAATTCTGCCGGGCCTTCATCGCGGAAATCTTTTTCAGCATGTGCCTTACCTTCCCTAGTAATTATTATGGTTTATATAACCATTATAGTTAATAGGGTCCCGCTGTCAAGTTGAGAAATCTCAATACACCACCCGAAAATCCGTCAAATCCCCCTGGTAGGCCTGCCACTCTTCTTCTACCCGGTCAACGTAAGAATAGGTCGGGCCTTGCCGGCACCACCTCAACATGTCTTCCACCACCCGCTTGTCGCCCTCAAACAGGGCCTCCACCCGCCCATCCGGGAGGTTCCGCACCCAGCCGGTGAGGCCCCGGGCCCGGGCCTGGTCCCGGGTGGAGGCCCGGAAGAACACCCCCTGGACCCGGCCCTCGATCAAGACATGGAGCCGCGCCTTGTCCGCCATTACTTCCCCCCCTTAAGTAATTCCTCGAACGCCGCCTCATCCAGGATGGTCACCCCCAACTCCCGGGCCTTGGCGTATTTGCTGCCCGGATCGGCCCCGGCCACCACGTAGTCGGTCTTGGCGGACACCGAAGAGGTCACCTTGCCGCCCCGGGCCGTCACCTGGGACTTGGCCTCCTCCCGGGAAAAGCGCGACAGGCCGCCGGTGAATACGAAGGTCTTGCCGCTCAAAGGCGCGGCCGCCCGGCGCTCCGGCGGCAAACCCCTCACCCCGGCCGCGGTGAGCTTTCGAATCAGGGCCTGATTTCTCTCATGGCCAAAAAACTCCCGGAGGCTGGCGGCCACCTGCTCTCCCACCCCTTCCACGTGCAGCAGGTCCTCTTTACCTGCGGCCATCAGGCCCTCCAGGCTCTGGAAGTGCTCGGCCAGGAGTTGGGCCGTGGCTTCGCCGACGTAGCGGATGCCCAGGGCGTTGATCAGCCGCCACAAAGGCACTTCTTTGCTGGCCTGGATAGCGTTGATGATGTTGCCGGCCGATTTTTCCGCGAAACGCTCCAGGGGAATAAGGTCGTCGGCCGTCAGCCCGTAGAGGTCGCTGACGTCGCTGATCAGGCCTACCCCCACCAGTTGCAGGATGATCTTCTCTCCCAGGCCGTCGATATCCATGGCGGACTTGCCGGCGAAATGCATGATCCCCCGGGTTTGGGAGCCGAAGCAGTCGGGATTGGGGCAGCGGGTGACCTTTTCGCCTTCCGGCCTGACCAACGGGGTGCCGCACACCGGGCAGTTCTCGGGCATCTTAAAGGGTGGCGCGCCTGGCGGGCGTTCCTCGAGAATTACCTTGACCACCTCCGGGATGACGTCGCCGGCCCGCTGCACGAGCACCGTATCCCCGACCCGCACATCTTTCCGGGCCACTTCGTCTTCATTGTGGAGGGTGGCCCGGGACACCGTGACCCCGCCCACCTCCACCGGTTCCATCACCGCCATGGGGGTGACCGCGCCGGTGCGGCCCACGTTGACCTCAATGCTCAACACCTTGGTGGTGGCCTGGGTGGCCGCGAACTTATAGGCCAGGGCCCAGCGCGGGCTCCGGGTCTTGGCGCCCAGACGCTCCTGCAAGGCCAGCGAGTCCACTTTGATCACCATGCCGTCAATTTCATAGGGCAGGCCGTGGCGCTGGTGCTCCAATTTCTGGTGATAGGCGATGGCCGTGTCAATCCCCTGGCACCGCTCGATCAGGGGATTGACGCGCAGACCCCATTCCTTCAGGCTCAGCAGCACTTCCCATTGGGTGTCAAAAAATTGACCTCGCACCTCCCCTACGCCGTAACAATAAATCTTCAGGGGGCGAGCCGCGGTGATCTTGGGGTCCAATTGGCGCAGGGACCCGGCCGCGGCATTCCGGGGATTGGCGAAGGCCGGCTCCCCCCGGCTCAGGCGGTCCTCGTTTAACCGCTTGAACTCCGGCAGATCCATGTACACCTCGCCCCGAACCTCCAGGAGTTCCGGGGCCCTGGCCTTCTCCTCCCGCAGGTTTAAGGGGATGGCGCGGATGGTCTTCAAATTTTGGGTGACGTTTTCGCCCCGGTAGCCGTCGCCCCGGGTCGAGCCCACCGCCAGGTGGCCCTGCTCATAGACCAGTTCCACGGCGCAGCCGTCCATCTTGGGCTCGAGGACATAATCGAACTCTTCACTGGTCTTGAGGAACCGCTTCAGGCGCTCGTCGAACTCCCGGGCCTCGGCCTCGCTAAAGGCGTTTTCCAGCGACAGCATGGGTTGCCGATGCCGCACGGTCTCAAACTTTTCCAGGGGTTGGGCCCCGACGCGCTGGGTAGGGGAATCCGGCTCGGCCAGGCCGTAGTCTTCCTCCAGCCGGATGAGCTCCCGCATCAGCAGGTCGAACTCGGCGTCGGAGACCACGGGATCATCCAGCACGTAATAGCGGTAGTTGTGGTAATTGAGCTGATCCCGGAGTTCGGCCACCCGGGAAATCACCTCTGGGGGAATGTCCTTTTGCGCCATGCCGGTGCCCCGATTTAGGGAAAGCTGCTAGCGGTCCTTGACTTTGCTCAGGATGACAACATAACCGTTTTACAACAGCCTGAGAGGCCGCCGTTGCGGTCGGTTACTTGGTTAACATGATAGGGGGTTTTGGCAGGGTTGGCAAGGGCCAAAGACCGGCGGCGAGCCAGGCGCCAGGCTGGATCGGGACGATAATCGCCACCTCAGACTGAACCCAACCCTCAACCACCGGTTGGGCCGGCTGCCCCGGCGACCTTAGGAGAGCCCCGGTTGGAGCGGTTGCAGGGATTTTCGTTCCTGTTCGGCGGCCTCCCGGGCGATCCGGCGGATTTCTCCGATAATCCGGAGCACCTCCTCCAGTTGCTGGCTGATTAACTGGACTTCCTTAAAGATCCGGTCCCTCTCATCCAGTTCCAACAGCAGGAGATCTACCAGGCCGGTCACCGCAGCCAGGGGCTGGGACAGATCATGCAAGAAATGGCCGATATGCTCGTATTGAGACGAGGGGCTCGTTTCCATACCCATACTTCCCTCTGACCGATGCCTTTATCAGGTAAACAAGCAAGAAACGGGCCAATCTGGCGGGAAAAACCGAGAGGTGGGAGTCAGAGGCGAAGCTGCCGCCCTCTCGGGCGGAAAGCGCTAATCCCGGGGCACGGCCAGCATGCGCTCCACCGCCAGCAAGGCCGGCCGGCGGACCTCTTCCGGCACCGTGATCTGGTAACGGTTCTCTTTGAGGGCCTCGATGATATCCGCCAGGCTGATGCGCTTCATGTCGGGGCAGACGAGGTTGGAGGAGGGGGAATAAAAGATTTTCTCCGGGTTTTCTTTCCGCAAGGTATGGAGAAGGCCCATTTCCGTGCCGATGATGAATTCTTGGGCCGCGGACTCGCGCACGTACTGGAGCATGCCGCTGGTGCTGCGGATCGCCTGGGCCAGGTCCAGGACTTCGAGGCGGCATTCCGGATGGGCGATAAACACGGCCTGGGGATGCGCGGCCTGGCAGGCCCGGACTTCGGCAGGGGTTAGGCGGTCGTGGACGTTGCAGCAGCCGTCCCAATAGAGCACTTCTTTGCTGGTACGCCGGGCAGTATAGAGGGCCAGGTTACGGTCCGGGACCATCAAGACCCTGGGTGACGTCAAAGAATTGACAACCGGGACGACGTTGGCCGAGGTGCAGCAGATGTCGCTCTCGGCCTTGACCGCGGCGGTGGAATTGACATAGGTGACCACCGGCACCCCGGGCAGTTCCGCTTT
Source organism: Desulfobaccales bacterium (assembly GCA_041650575.1). Lineage (GTDB taxonomy): Bacteria > Desulfobacterota > Desulfobaccia > Desulfobaccales > 0-14-0-80-60-11 > 0-14-0-80-60-11. The sequence goes on along the minus strand of JBAZKX010000003.1, from coordinate 5,207 downwards.
TCGGGCCTTGAGCTGCGCCGCGGTGATGGTCGCGGCCATGTAGCAGCCCACGTCTTCCCGGGGCAGGAGGACGGTCTTGTCCGGGCAGAGGATGGCCGCGGTTTCCGCCATAAAATGGACCCCGCAGAACACGATGACCTCGGCCGGGGTCTTGGCCGCGGTCATGGATAAGGCCAGAGAGTCGCCCAAAAAATCGGCCACGTCCTGAATTTCGCCCGGCTGGTAATTATGGGCCAGGAGAATTCCCCGGCGCCGTTCCAACCAGCGCCGCACCTCTTTCTGTTGTTCGCTGAATTCCATGGTTTTGCTTTCGAAGTCTAGACTTCAAACCTTTTGGTTGGAAGAGCTGACCTGGGTGCCGGTTCCGGGCGGACACGCAGGTCCGCCCCTACGACTGTCACCGGGGCGGGTCTCAAGAGCCCGGTGTGTCCCGCACCACCTGGACTCCCGGCGGCGGCGTGAAGGTGAAGAACTCGCGCCCCATGGGCACTTCCAGTTTCACCTGGGTAAAATCAAAGCGGCTTTCCTCGCCCATGGCGTTGGTAAATTCCAGCCTCTCCACCAGATAGGTGTTGGGATTGATGGTCAGGGTAAGGCGCTTTAGCTCCGCCTGTTCTTTTTTGGGAAACAGGTCGATGACGAACGCGGTGCCTTCCCGGGGCGGCCGCTGCCAGGAGACGTTGAACTCCTTCTGGAACTGGCCCATGCCTGAGAAAAACCGCATGACCAAATCCGAGCGCAGCACTTGCTCCAGTTTATAGACCATGACCAGGCCGTCGCCGGGCATATACATCCACACCAGCCGGCCGTCGGAGACGATCTCCTTTTTCTGTTCCGGCGGGGTCTCGTACTGCCAGCGCATGCGGGAGGGTTTCATAAAATACATCCACCCCGCGGCCGAATCCGTCCGTCCGGCGGCCTTGAGGACCGATTCCTGGCGGAAGCGGGCCTGGAAGCCCCCGGCTTTGTCGTATTGGGCCTGCACCCGGGTCATCACTGCTTCCGGGGTGGCTTCGGCCCCGGCAGAGGCGGACCACAAGCAGATCAACAACGCTAACGATGCTAACAATATTTTACGGGTCACGGTAGGTATCGGTCCTTGCACGAAAAAATGTCTGGGTTAAACTTACCAGATGCAATGGTCTGCGTCAATTATACCATATTCCCGGCGGCTTGCTGGCGGCGGCATGACATTCACCCACGTGTGTCTCACACAGGCTTGAAAGCCTGTGCCACCAGCAAATTCCGGTGGGGCGGGCCTCCGTACCCGCCACCCCGTTGCAGAACAATGGCGCGTTAGACGCGCCCTCCTGGAATTTCTCCAGACTTTAGAGTGGCGATGCCCCTGATTCAGGACTACGATTATCTCCTGCCGCCGGAGTTGGTGGCCCAATACCCCCTGGGGGAGCGGGACGCCTCCAGGCTCCTGGTGCTCAGGCGCGCCAATGGTGAGATGAGCCACACCCGGTTCCGCGACCTGCCCCAATGGCTGGACGAAAACGACGTCCTGGTGGTCAACGATACCCGGGTCTTTCCGGCGCGCCTGAAAGGCCGCAAGGACAGCGGCGGCAAAGTGGAGCTGCTCCTGCACCACCTGCCGGAGGCCGAAGACCACGGCGGCGCGGCCCGGGCCCGGGCCACCCATCGGGGGCGCCTTAAGGTCGGACAAACCCTGCATTTCGGAGCGGAGCTGGCGGCCGAGATCCTGGCCCTCCCCGAACCGGGGGTGGCGGAGGTGCGCTTCACCTCTCCCTGTGGCGACGCAGTCGCCGCGGTGCTGGACGCCGGGGAAGTCCCCCTACCGCCGTATATCCAGCGGGCCGCGGCCGCCTCCGACCGGGAGACCTATCAGACGGTGTTCGCCGACCGGGCCGGAGCCGTGGCCTGTCCCACCGCGGGGCTGCACTTCACCGACGCGGTGCGGCGAGACCTGGCCGGGCGGGGCGTCGAGATCGTGCCCCTCACCCTGCACGTAGGCCCGGGGACCTTTATGCCGGTGCGCCACGATGATTACACCCGCCACCGCATGCTGCCGGAATACTTCGAATTATCCGCGGCCGCCGCGGCCCGCCTCAACAATGCCAAGGCTCAAGGCAAACGCCTGGTGGCCGTTGGCACCACCAGCGTCCGGGTGCTGGAGTCCTGCGCCGCACCGAAGGGTTTTCAGGCCCGGCGGGGTTGGTGCGATCTCTTTATTTATCCCGGCTACCGGTTTAAGGCCGTGGATCGCCTGGTCACCAATTTCCACCTGCCCAAGTCCACGCTGCTCCTGTTGGTGAGCGCCTTGGCCGGGCGGGACCTGATTTTGCAAGCCTACGCCGAGGCCGTGCAGGAACGCTACCGCTTTTACAGCTATGGCGATTGTATGTTGATATTATAAATTCGCAGTATTGGGGAAAAATCACTCAAGGGACGATTTTCTTGAAAAATTGATATATTAGCCAGTTAATGGAAACCGAAGGATCTCCTCTCTTGAGGGACTGAAATTGGGAGATTCTTCGCTCAGAATGACAATTGAGATTGCAGGCGAATTTTCACCTTAAGCTAATAACAGAAGCCCCATTAACGGGTAGAGCCTTATAAACTTCTCATCCTTATGTTTGAATTCCATCTAAAGAAATCCGCCGGCCCGGCGGGGCCCCGGTTGGGGGAGATCAGGACACCCCGGGGGGTCGTGCCCACCCCGGTCTTCATGCCCGTGGGCACTTATGCCACGGTGAAGACCCTGACCCCGGAGGACCTTACCGAAATAGGCGCCGGCCTCATCTTGAGCAACACCTATCACCTCTATCTCAGGCCCGGGGTGCCGACCATCGCGGCCCTGGGCGGCCTGCACCGCTTCATGCACTGGGACGGCCTCATCCTCACCGACTCCGGCGGCTTCCAGATTTTCAGCCTGGCGCCCTTCCGCACCATCACCGACGCGGGCGTCAACTTCCGGTCACATCTGGACGGCTCCAGCCATTTTCTGGACCCGGAAGCGGTGGTGGGCCTCCAGGAGGCCCTGGGGGTGGATATCATGATCTGCCTGGATGAGTGCCCGGGCTATCCGGCCCCGGAGGCCGAAGTCAGGAGCGCCGCGGCCCTGACCCTGAAGTGGGCCCGGCGCTCCCGGGCGGCAAGGACGCGGCCCGACGCGGCCCTGTTCCCCGTGGTCCAGGGCGGCATGATCCCGGAGTTGCGCCGGGAGCAGGCCCAGGCCATGCGGGAATTGGACTTCAACGGCTATGCCATCGGCGGCTTAAGCGTGGGTGAGCCCAAGGAACTCATGTTCGCCATGGTGGAGGCCACCACCCCGGAGCTGCCCACCGACAAACCCCGCTACCTCATGGGGGTGGGCACCCCGGAAGACCTGGTGGAGGGCGTGGCCCGGGGGGTGGATATGTTCGACTGCGTCCTGCCCACGAGAAACGCCCGGAACGGCATGGCCTTCACTTCGACCGGCAAAGTGGTGATTAAAAACGCGGTGCACGGCACTGATCCCGGCCCCCTGGATGCGGCCTGCGGCTGCTATACCTGCCGGCATTACTCCCGGGCCTATCTGCGGCATCTCTTTGGGGCGAGAGAAATTCTGGCCTACCGCCTTTTAACTTTGCATAATTTGTATTACTATTTGCATTTGATGGATAAAATGCGGCAAGCCATCGCCCAAGATCGGTTTGCCGCGTTTCGCCGGGAATTCTACCAAAATCGTTGTGAGGGAGGAAGTTCGAGTGGTTAATATGGCTTATGCCCAGGGTGCGGCAGGCGCCCCCGAGGCCAGTCCGATGTGGAGTTTCGTCGTCCCCATGCTCTTTATGGTCGTGATCTTCTATTTTCTCTTGATCCGGCCCCAACAGAGAAAGGCTAAGGAACACAAGGCGCTCTTGGATAACCTGAAAAAGGGCGATCGCATCATCACCAGCGGCGGCATCATCGGCACCATCATCAGTATCGACGACCAGATGGTGAACGTGGAAATCGCCGACAAGGTCCGCATCGAAATGGGCCGTCCTTATATCGCCGGGTTCGCGCCCAAGAAGGGTGGTAGCTGAGCCGGTACGAACGCGCTTTTAAAAACCAGTCAGGATTAACATGCCGGAGTCGCAAGCCCATCAGCTCTTCCTGGAGGAGATCGGCCGTCTTTTGGAGATGGCCCAGGAGTGGATAGCTCTCTTCCCTCAGGCCGCGGCCCAGGGACAACACTGGCAAAGGGTGCTGGCCCAGGTCCAGGCCCACGTGTCCGAGGACACCTGCCGCCTGGCGATGGTGGGGGCGGTCAAGTCCGGCAAAAGCACCATGATCAACGCCCTGGTGGGCCAGGACCTCCTGCGCCGCGGCGCCGGCATCCTCACGGCTATGATCACCCGGGTGCAGCCGGGCCCGGAACCCCGGGCGGTGCTCCAGTTCAAGGATTGGGATGAAATCAACGGCGAGATTCGCCGGGCCCTGGGGCTCCTGCCCAATCCCCGCCTGGTGGACCGGGCCGAACCCCTGGATCTGAAGGAGGCCCAGGACCGGGAGCTTCTGGCCCAGGTCCTGGCCGAGGCCAGGGAATCCGAGCTCTGGACCGAGGGCAGCCTCGACCAGAATTACCTGCTCCTTAAATCCTACCTGGAGGGCTACGACCTCCTCAAGGACCTCATGCCTGCCAGCGGGGTGCTGTCCCTGGCCGGCGCCGATCTGGCCCGCCACCGGGAGTTGGTTACCCGGGAGGCCACCGCGGTCTATCTCAAGGACGTCCTCCTTACCATCCCCTTTCCCTGGCCCGCGGCGGGGATCGAACTGGGGGACTGCCAGGGCAGCGATTCGCCCTTTCCCCAGCACCTGGCCCAGGTCCTGGCTTACCTGGTCAAGAGCGACCTGGCGCTCTATGTCATCAGCTCCCGGGTGGGGCTGCGCCAGGCGGACTTCCAGTTTCTGGGCGAATTGAAGAGAATGGGGCTGATGCCCCATATCCTGGCCCTCCTCAACCTGGACCTGGGAGAGCACGCCTCCTATGAGGATGTGGTGAAGATCAGGGACCGGGTGGCCCAGGAGCTGGTCTCCTGGCAGCCGGACCCCCGGGTCTATGCCTTTTCGGCCCTGAAACTGCTCCTGGACCGCCGCGAGATTCGGGGCGAGGACCTGGACCCCCGGGAAGCCGCGGTTCTCAAGGTGTGGGCCCTGGACCCGGAATCCGCCGCCTTTTCGGAATCGGAGGCGGCCCGGTTCGAGGCCGACCTGAA
>JBAZKX010000002.1:0-19758 GCA_041650575.1 Desulfobaccales bacterium | reverse complement strand
GGCCCGCACCCTGAGCACCGCTTCGGTGACGAAGCTCTCCTTGGCAATGGCCAGGGGGAAGTAAAAGTAGGCCCCTATATTATCGAGAAATTCCTTATACTTGACCCCTACAATGCGCCCCATGAGCGACGCCATACCTGAGGATACCCCCCGGCCGTAGCCGGAGCCATCCTCTAGAATCAGGCTGCGGCCATCCTGCGTCACCCGCCGCCACACCCCCGTGGGAGTGTAGAACTCGGCCAGGCGATTTTCCTGGGACAATCGAAAAAAGTCGTAATCACCCTGAAAGAAGGCGGTCACCATCCGGTCCACGTCCGCTTCGCTGGAGATCGCCATATCCAGGAGGCGGCTGGAGGCCAGCAGGCGTCCCACCTGGTCCAGGAGGGCCTCCAACTCACCGGCCCCCAGCCCGCTTGCCGAGGCATCCAACAGGTCGCCGGTGATCTTCAGCCTGCAGCCCAAACGGTCCAGGACCTTCCCCAAAAAGTTCAGGCGCAGGGAGCGGCCGGCCTGGGTGCCCGCCCCCCCGGAAAACTGCAGGGAAAAATAGTTGGCCTCCGCGTTGTCCCCCGCCATGGCGTCCAGGTTGGCGTAATGGTAGCCGAACTTGGCGCTGAGATTGGCATATTCTTGGGAAATGACCGCGAAGCTGTCTCCCCCGGGCAACTCGTCCGGCCGCTGGGACATGCCCCGGGCCATGAGGGTGAGAAAGTCCTTTACCCCCACGGCAATGCCGCCGGTCCAGTTGATCCCGGGATGGGACAAGCCCCGCCACAGGGCCTTCAGGGGCACGGATTCCAGGTTTTCCGGCGTCACCCGGTCGCAGGTGGTCAGCCCGGGAGTGAGCCCGCCGCCCAGGTCGATGAGGTAAAGCGAGAACGGGATGTTGGTAGCCAGCCGCGCGGCCACGTTCTCACCGGGGGCGGCCTCGCTCAAGCCGAACATCTCTTGCATGGCCCGTTCGTGGGCGAAGCGGATGACATCGTGGAGAGTCCGGCACCCCGGGGGGGCAAAGTCCGGGGCCTGCGGATCGGTGAGGTTCAAGGGCGCAAGCTTATCCAGCACGGCTCGCAAACGTCCGTGCATGGGACTGTTGATGATATACTTGCGCAGGGGCCGGGAGCTCTCCGCCAGGTCAGCCACCACCCCCTGGTACACCGCCGCGGCGTCCGCCGCCAGGGTAATCTCCTGGCCCTCCGCGAGTGCTTCGGTGGCGCCGGCCGCATCCAGGAGAGTCGGGACCCCGAACTCCCGGGCCACGGAAGCCAGGTGGCTGGTGATGCTCCCTACCTCGGTGATAAGGCCTTGGATGCGGTCCATGAGGCCGGCATAATCCGGCGACGCCGTCCGGGCCACCAGGATGGCGTTTCCCGGGGGCATGTTGCTGTCGGTGCGATCCCCATGCCACACCACCCCCGCGGCCACGCCGGGTACGGCGGTCTTGCCGCCGGCGAGCAACAGGGGGTGTCCGGGAATCTCCCGGGGGGCGGCCGGAGGCCGGCTCTTGGTCTGAATCAGGCCCAGGGGGCGCGATTGCAGAAAAAAGAGGCGGCCCTCCTGATCCACGGCCCACTCCACATCCTGTGGACCTTGAAAAAATCGCTCCAGCTTCAGGCCTCCCTGGGCCAGGGTGCGGATGATTTGGTCAGAAATGGCGGGCAGATCGCGTTCCGCCACCGCGGTCTCCTCCAGGCGAAGGCCGCCTCCGGTCCGGGTAACCAGGCGCTTGGCCTTTCTCCCGAGGTGTCGGTCCACCACGGCCAAGGTCTGCCGGTCTACCAAAAACCCGTCCGGTGAGGTCTCGCCGCTCACCAGATATTCCCCCTGGCCCAGCACCGCGCTGATTTTCAGCAGGCCGCTCTCGGATTGGGCCGGGTCCACTGTATAGAGCACCCCGCTGGCCCGGGAATCCACCATGGCAATCCCAGCCACGCACATGGGGGTCTCCCGGTCGTCCAGGCCATAGCGCAGCCGGTAGAGGATGGCCCGGGCCGCATACTTGCTGGCCACCACCTCCTTGTAGGCCGGGAGTATCTCATTTTTCGTGACGTTCAGGCGGGTCGCGTATTGTCCGGCGAAAGAGGCCTCGGAGTCTTCCCCCACGGCGCTGCTCCGCATGGCGAGGCGCAACCCCTTGAAAGTCCGGGCCTCCAGGGCTTCGTAGGCGCCTAAAATCTGGTCCGCCAGGACCGGGGGCATTGCGGCCTCCAGAACCATGGCCTGGATTTCCTGGCTCCCGGTTTCCACTTCGTCCAGGTTGTCGGGGTCCAAGGAGGCCAGGAGGGTCTCGATGATCCGCATCAGCCGAGCCTCCTCCAGGAAGCGGCCGAAGCCCATGGCGGTAACCACGAACCCGGGCGGGATCGGCAGACCAGCTCTGCGGGCCATCAGGGCCAGGTTGGTGGCCTTGGCTCCGGCCTCGCCGTAGGACGCGGGGCTCAAGGCTTCCAGGGGTAGGACCAGCGGCCCCGTCAGGCAGGAGGGAGGCGGATAGTAGAGGGGCGCGATCTCCTGGGCCAGCCGGTCCACCACCCCCACCAGGGCCCCATAGCGGTCGCCGCCCATGTGGTCCAGGGCCTCTGCCAGGCGGTGGGTAGAGGTCAGCAGCTCCTGGGTGCGCTCCTCCACCTCCCGCATGTTGAAGGGCGCGCCGGTGAAATAGATCTGCTCCAGCTCCGCCAGGCGTTGCAGCGCAACGTAATTGTGTCCGAGAAACTCCTTAAAATCGCGGTATTTTTCCACAACTTTGCCGTCCAGGTTAACCAGCCGGCGACAGACTTTGTTGGTGGAAAAGAGATCCAGAATTTTCAACATTAACTCCGCAGAACGAAGCTTTTATTTCTTGGCAACCCGCCCGAGCCTGGAAACCTCCTGCCAGGCGGGGGCAGGGCTAGGCTTGTCAATGAAATTATATCCTGAATTTTTTCAGCTTGGACCAGAGAAACTTCCGGGGGCGGGGAGTTTTTCGGAGGAGTTAGGATCCGAGCGGGCTCCATCTGTCCAGATTCCTGGCTTCAGCCATCTGCTTGCACCCTCCTCCCGGTCACTCATTCCTCGACCTGAGGCGCCGGGTGCCTTATAATGAGCGGGAATGAGAAGGGGTTATCCACGATGGATATCTTTAAATTTGCCGATGATCTGGGACCGGCGAAAATCATCCATGTCCACCAACCGTCCATAGGTCTGAAGGCGGTGCTGGTGGTGGACAACGTAGCCGCGGGGCCGGCCCTCGGCGGCGTGCGCCTGGCTCCTGATGTCACCACCGAGGAGTGCTTTCGCCTGGCCAGGGCCATGACCCTGAAGAATGCCGCGGCCGGCTTGCGTCACGGGGGCGGCAAGATCGTGGTCTGCGGCGACCCGAACCTGCCCAAGCCCGACAAAGAGCGTCTGATCCGGGCCCTGGCCTGCTCCTTGAAAAATGAGCAGGAATATATCTTTGCCCCGGACATGGGCACCGATGAGGAGTGCATGGCCTGGATTAAAGACGAAATCGGCCGGGTGGTGGGGCTGCCGGCCGAACTCGGCGGCATCCCCCTGGACGAAATCGGCGCCACGGGCTGGGGGCTCTGCCACGCCACCGAAGTTGCCATGCCATATGTTGATTTCAAGCTTAAAAATGCCCGGGTGGTGATCCAGGGCTTCGGCGCGGTGGGCCGGCATGCGGCCCGTTTTCTCGCCGCCAGACAGGCCTTGCTGGTGGGGGTCTCCGACTCTCGCGGCGCGGTTTACTGTGAAGATGGCCTGGATGTAGATGAACTCTGCAAGCTGAAAGACGCGGGCAAAAGCGTTACCTCTTATCCCCGGGGCGACAAGCTCGAGCGCGACCAGGTCATCGACTGCGACTGCGACATCTGGATACCGGCGGCGCGCCCCGACGTGGTGAATGAGGCAAACGTGCACCGCCTCAAGGCCAGGCTCGTGGTGCAGGGCGCCAACATCCCCTTTTCCCATGAGGCGGAACAATACCTCCATGCCAAAGGGGTCCTCTGCGTGCCGGATTTCATCGCCAACGCCGGCGGCGTGATCTGCGCGGCCATGGAATACCAGGGGGCGAGCCAGGCCGCGGCCTTCGAAGCCATTGCCGAGAAAGTGCGGCACAATACCCGCTTGGTGCTGGAAGAAGCCAAGGCGAAACATATGTTGCCCCGGGAGGCGGCTCTTAACCTGGCGCTCCAGCGGGTGAAGAAAGCCATGGCCTATAAGCGCTGGTCGATTTATTAACCCTCTCAGGGTACATGGGGGAGTCCGAAATGTACCGCATCCGCTTTCACGGCCGCGGTGGGCAGGGCATGAAAACCGCCGGCCGCATTTTGGGCACGGCTTTTTTCCTCACCGGCTTTGAGGTCCAGGATGCCCCCCGTTATGGCGCCGAGCGTCGGGGCGCGCCCATCTTTGCTTATGTCCGCGCCTCTAAAAGCCCCATCCAGGAGCGGGGCCTGATCCGCCGGCCCGACCTGGTCCTGGTGGCCGACGCCACCCTCATCACCATTCCCGCGGCCGGGGTGCTCGCCGGCGTCGCCGCATCTACGGTGCTCCTCATCAGCAGCGGCGAACCAGCCGCAATCTGGCAGGAAAGGCTGAATTTCCCCGGGCTGGTGCTGACCTTGCCGGCTGCGGCCGAGGCCGCGGACCTGTTGGAAGTTAAGCTCATCGGCGCGGCCTGCGCCGGGGCTGGCGCCCGGCTCGCGGGCGCAATTCCTCGGGATTCTCTGGCCCAGGCCATCCGGGACGAACTTACCCCTTTGGGCCCAGCCGTCCTATCCAGGAATCTCGAGCACGCGCTCACGGCCTATGATAGCCTGGCGGACTATGCCGGCTGTGTCAGCGAGGGAAAAGACACCCCCGCGGACACCTACGAAAAACCGCCCTGGGTCGATCTGCCCTTTGACGAGGCCGGCACTGCGGCCCCCGCCATCTTCGCCCCGGCCACCAGCGGCCAGGTGCCGACCGGGCTCTGGCGCACCGTGCGGCCGGTGATCGACTATTCTCTCTGTCATCGCTGCGCCTGGATATGCAGCACCCTGTGCCCCGACAGCACCATCAGCGTCAATGCCGACGGCTATCCCCGGATCGACTACGAACACTGCAAAGGGTGCCTGATCTGCATGGCGAACTGCCCCGCCCACGCCATCCGGGCCGTGCCGGAGCACGAGGCGGCGTGAGGAAAAATATAGGGATCAGGGGCCAGGGGTCAGGGGCCAGTAGAAATGATTTACTGATCCCTGATCCCTAATCCCTGACTCCTGATTTGAGGAGGCCGATCATGAAGCGGGCCTTGTTGACCGGCAACGCGGCCGCGGCCTGGGCGGTGCGGCTGGCCGAGGTGGATTATGTGCCGGCCTTCCCCATCACCCCCCAGACGGAGATCATCGAAACCCTCGCCGACTGGATTGACCGAGGCGAGATGGACTGCCGCCTGGTGATGCTGGAGTCCGAACATTCCATGCTCACCGCGGCCGGGGCCGCGGCCGCGACGGGCGTGCGCGTCTTCACCGCCACCTCCAGCCAGGGGTTGCTCTACGCCATGGAGATGCTTTACACCGTGGCGGGCTGGCGGGCGCCCTTCGTGATGGTCAACGTCTCCCGGGGGCTCTCGGCCCCCATCACCCTGGAGCCCGACCACAACGACATCCTGGCGGCCCGGGACAGCGGCTTCCTGCAAATCCACTGCTCCACCTGCCAGGAGGTCCTGGACAGCGTGCTCCTGGCCTTCCGCCTGGCGGAGGATAAACGGGTGCGCCTCCCGGTCATCGTCAATCTGGACGGTTTCTATCTCTCCTTTACCCGGGAACCGGTCCTGGTTCCCGACGCCGAAGCAGTCCGGCGCTTCATCAAACCCTTCGACCCCGGGCCTATCAAGTTCAGGGCCAGCGCCCCCGTGAGCCAGGCGGTAGCGGTCCTGGGCGGCTCGCCTTATTCCTACTTCCGCTACGAAATGCACCTGGCCGCCTTAAACGGCCTGGCGGTCTATGACGAGCTGGCCGCGGAGTTCGCCCGGGAATTCGGACGGGACCACCCCGCGGTGGAGGCCTACCGCGCCGACGACGCCGACGTGGTCTTTTTCATGATCGGCTCCTTTGCCACTAAGGCTAAAGAGGCGGTGGACCGGCTTAGGGAAGCGGGTGTGACGATCGGCCTGGTGCGCCCGCGCCTTCTCCGGCCCTATCCGGAAGCGCGGCTACGGGAGATTCTGGCCGGAAAACGGGGCGTGGCCGTCATCGACCAGAATATTTCCATGGGCAAAGGCGGGGTCCTCTATGCCGAGTTGGCCTCGGGCCTCTACGGCCAAAAGGACGCCCCGGTCCTGACGAGCTTCATCGGCGGCCTGGGCGGCCGGGACCTCTCCCCGGAGGAGTTCTACGAAATGGCCGCCCTCACCCGCCAGGCTGCGGAGACCGGCCAGGCCCCGCCGCCGCGCCTCCTCTACACCGAAGCCGAACTCCGGGAAGTCCGCAAACTTCAGGCTATTGCGCAGGTGGAGCGAGAGAAGTTGAGATAAATTTCGGCAGGTAATTGGTCCGGAGGATTATGGAGATACTTTCTATTGACACGGAAGACACATTCGAGAAATAATTTTGTCGGGCAGTGCCACTTTACCTTTTCCACCTTTTGGCATTGGGTATAAAAATGAGAAAAGCTAGAGTATTTATAAGCTGTGGCCAACGAACAGCACGAGAAAAGAATATCGGTTTGGAGATCGATAGGTTTTTTAGAGATAGGGGATTTGAAACTTATTTCGCTGAAAAGGTTCACTCGCCTGAAGCTCTTACTGATCACATTTTCAAATTTCTAAGAGAATCTGAATACTTTGTTTTTATTGATTTTAAAAGAGATAAAATTTCTGAAGAGGACTTTAGAGGCTCACTATTTGTAAGTCAAGAAATTGGAATTTCTACATTTTTAAAAATTCCTGGTTTAGGTTTTTATGAAAGAGGTGTTAAGCGGGAAGGAATTCTAACCTTTCAAATCTATAACGCTTTTCTGTTTGACGATGGAACAGAAATTATAAATCGATTACAAGAAGAGACAAGAGATTGGGACCATAACTCAGTCAATGAATTGTTTCTCTCCTATAACCCCCAAAACGATTCCAAAGATGTTACTCTTAACAATCATCCGCAAAAAGCTTTAACTGATTGGTGGCATGTTGAAGTAAAAAATAGGAATAAAAATAAACATGCATTTACATGCCTGTCATATCTTACAAAAATAATTAATATTGAATCAGATGAAATTATTGAAATTCCTTCAATTGAATTGATCTGGTCTGGTCTTGGAGATTTTACAGTGAACATAATGGCAAATGGAAGAAGAGAATTAGATGCTTTTTTCATAATACACAATGAAAATAGAATTCGCTTCCAAAGTCGTATGATAACAACAACCTCTCCACGTTTTAATTTGCCTACCTCGGCTAATGGTAGGTATTTGCTTGAATACTCTATAGTTTCAGCTAATTTTGGGGTTGCAAGTAGAGAATTCATACTTAATCATACTTCGTCACATAAAGGGATTGAATTTATTCCCAAATAGATGCCCATTAAGCAAGCATAGGGTAGGCATCACCCAACGATCATCTTTTCGCAACGGCCTCACATGAGGAAAAGCCCATGAGATCCTCACAAGCTAATCCCTCCAAACCCCTCCCCTCCGTCCATCTCCTGGGCGCCGGGACGCCCATGTGCGCCGGGTGCGGCGGGTTGGAGGCGCTTCACGAGGTTTACGATATTCTGGGGGCGAAGACGGTGTTCGTCAACGCCGCGGGCTGTCTGACCCTGCTGGCCACCTATCCCTTCACGCCCTTCCGGGGCTCCTGGCTCTACACCGCCATGGCGTCGGCCCCGGCCGGGGCTCAGGGGGTGCGGGACGCCCTGGACGTGCTCCTGGCCAAGGGCCGCATGGGGCCGGAAGAGGACCTGGAGGTGGTGGTCCTGAGTGGCGACGGCTCAGCCTACGGCATGGGGTTATCGGCCACCTCCAGCGCCATGGAGCGGGGCCTCAATTTTCTCTATCTCTGCTATGACAACGAGGGCTTCGGCAATACCGGCCAGCAGTACTCCGAGGCCACCCCGCACGCGGCCCATACCGCCACCAGTCTGGGCCGGGCGGGCTTTACCGGCTTTAAGAAAGACCTCTTCGCCATCTGGATCGCGCACCGGCCCGCGTACGTCGGCACCGCGCTGGGGGCCGAACCCCTGGACCTTACCCGCAAGATCGAGAAGGCCAGGGACCTCAAAGGCCCGCGCCTGATCCTGACCCTGGCTCCCTGCCCGCCGGGCTGGGGCTTCGACCCCCAAGACGCGGTGGAAATCGGCCGGCTGGCAGTGAAAACCGGCATCTGGCCGCTGAAGGAATACGTGGACGGGCGGGTGACGCACACCAAAATCCCCCACCCCCGCCTCCCGGTGGAAGATTACCTGAAACGCCAGGGGCGCTTCGCCCATCTCTTCACCCCCACCCGCAACGACGCCCTCCTCCGGGAAATTCAGGCCCGGGTGGATAATTACTGGGCCGGGGTGAACTGACCGCTGTTTGGTCCCAATCCCGGGAGAGCCGCGCTAACCGCGTTCAGGCGCGGGCTTCGGGCTCCTGGTCCGACTCCGCCGACAGATGGTTGAATTTCGGGAATTTAAGCCACCCCCGGTAGGCCAGCGCGGTGCGCAGACTCTTGATAATTTCATTCTTGGCCCGGTAGTAAAACGACCCATACCGCGGCCGGGGCTGCGCTTCCAGGTCTTCGGGAGCCGCCTCCGGCAGGTAAACCCTGGTCTTCACCGGACCGATTTCGTCGTAGGTTTCGACTCCCGGCGTCATCGGGAAGTCCAGCGAGGCTTGCAAACCCTCAAAGGCCGTCTCGGTCATCAGGATATATTGGTGAGCGGGGACCGAGTTTTTCAGGAGGCGGTGGACGATAATGACATCCACCCCGGCCAACTCCTGAAATTGCCCCAACTGATAGAACAGGGCCCGCCCGTAGTGTGCCACGATCTTCAGGCTCAGGCGGCCCATGTTCGTGCAGGCCTCGCAGGTGCAGACATTGGATTGGCTCAACTCCTGGAGCTTATCGGAGAAGGCCTCCAGGAACCTGCGGAGCTTGCCGCCGATCTGTCCGGTCAAGTCCTCCCGGGCGCCGGGCTGATCCGCCACCGCGTATAAAAACACCGCATCCCCCTCCAGCTTAGAAATCTCCAGGGGAATCTCCACCTGCTTGATGATGGCCTTGGTCAACTCCGAGATAATGATCTGGCCGTGGACGAGGCAGAGCCGGTGTTCCACCATGAAGCGGGTGTAGCCGCTGATATCGGCGATGATGAGAAAAACGTTTTTCTCGGTGGATTCGTCCATGGGGATCACCTTTCAGGAGAATTACCGGTTTCAAACGGTTCCCGCCTGGCCCGTCTTCAGCGCCGCCAAGCCAGAAACCGCGTAAAGAGCCTTTTGACCAAGGGCGTCAGCCGGGTCCGGTTGTACAGATCCCCGGTCTGGCGGATGGCCTCCGCCTGGGTGGGATAGGGGTGAATGACCGCAGCCAGGGTTCCCAGACCCACCTTACCCACCATGGCCAGGGTGATTTCGCTGATCATCTCCCCGGCGTGGCGGGCCACGATGGTGGCCCCGACAATCCGGTCGGTCCCGGACTTAACGTGGATTTTCACCATCCCTTGGTCTTCACCGTCCACAATGGCCCGGTCCACTTCGCTCCAGGGCTTCACGAAGGTCTGGATGGAAATCCCCTGCCTGGCCGCCTCCGTTTCGTTCAAACCCACGTGGGCCACCTCGGGGTCGGTATAGGTGCACCAGGGGATGGTCAGGGCGCTTAGCTTCTTGCGACCGAAAAACAGGGCGTTTTGGATGACGATCCGGGCCGTGGCGTCGGCCATGTGGGTAAATTTGTATTTCAGGCAGACGTCCCCCGCCGCGTAAACGTGGCGATTGCTGGTTCGGAGCTGATCATTGACCGCCACCCCTTCCCGGGGGTCATACTTGACGCCGGCCTCCTCCAGTCCCAGGCCTTCGACGTTGGGGGCCCGGCCCGCGCCCGCCAGGATCTCATCCACTTCGATTTCACCCGGCTGCCCTTCGCTTTCATATCGGATCAGCTTGCCGCCGCCAGTCTTCTTGACCTCAGTCACCCTGGCATTGAGGATGAGGCTGACGCCCTCCTGCAAGAAGACCCTTTGCACCAGCGCCGCGGCGTCGCCGTCTTCCCGGTTCATGAGTTGAGGGTATTTGTGCAGCAGGGTCACCCGGCAGCCCAGGCGCTGCAAGGCCTGGGCGAACTCGCAGCCCAGGGGTCCGCCTCCCAGGATCAAGAGGCGCGGGGGCCGCTCGGTCAGGGAAAAGACCGTCTCATTGGTAAGATAACCGGCCTCGGCCAGCCCCGGCACCGGCGGGTCCACTGCCCGGGCCCCGGTGGCAATGACCGCCTTGCTGAAGTTCAGGGTCCGGCCGGCCGCCTCGATGGTGCGGGACTCGGTAAAGCGCGCCTCCCCTAAAAAGACGTCCACTCCCAGGTCGGCAAAGCGCGCTGCGCCATCATGGGCGCTGATCGAGGCCCTCAGGCGCCGCATGCGTTCCATGACTACGGCAAAATCTGCTTCAGCGTCCGCCGAGGCAATACCGAAGCGCGCGGCCTCCCTTAGGTCGGCAGCCACCCGGGAAGAGCGGATGATGGCCTTGGAGGGCACGCAGCCGTAATTCAGGCAGTCGCCCCCCAGCAGGTGGCGCTCCACCAGGGCCACTTTGGCCCCCAGACCCGCGGCCCCGGCTGCCGTCACCAATCCCGCGGTGCCGGCCCCGATCACCACCAGGTTGTAGCGGGGGGCGGGCTCGGGATTTACCCAATCCGTGGGGTGGACGTTGGCCACCAGGGCGTCGTTATATTGATCCCGGGGGGTCAGCTCCGGCGCGTCACTCATGATGCGGATCTCCCGCAGTCGAGTCAGATCCGGTCCCGCTCTGGCGCTCCCGGGCCTGCAGATTGCGCCGCGCGAAGCGGACGAGAATGGCCAGAAAGATGAGCGCCGCCCCAAAGACCGCGACCAGGCCCCAGGGCACCCGGCCTTGGGCCACTCCCTTCAACACCGCGTCGGCCCCCACCACGTAGAGGATCGTACCCGGAATGATGCAGAGCCAGGTCCAAAAGACATAGGTCCAGAATGGCACCCGGGTCAGTCCGAAACCGTAGTTGAGGAGATTGAAGGGAAAAAGCGGCACCAGGCGTGTCAGGGCGACGATAATGGCGCCGTGTTCTTCGGTAAGCTGATCGAGACGGCGAAATTTTTCATTGTGGCCCAGCCAGTGGACCACCGCGTCCCGGGCAAAATAGCGGCCGACCAGAAAGGCCAGGGCGGCCCCCAGGGTGGCGCCGAGGTTCACCAGGATGATCCCCCCCACCGAGCCGAACAGGGCGGCCGCGGCCACCGAGATGGGCGAGGCGGGGAGAGCCGCCACCACCGCCACCACGTAAATCAGGATGAACACCAAGGGGCCCCAGGCCCCCAAGCTCTTGATCCAATCCCGCAAGGCCCCTAGCTGTTCGGCGATGCCGAACACCCGGGCCAGCACCAGGACGGCCACCACCAGGGCCAGCAAGAGCACCGGCCGCCACCACTGACGGCCCGGGTTGCCCGGCTCGCCGGGCGGGGGGGCTGGGGAAGGGTTTGCCGGTGAGACCGCCATGTCTGCCTCCTCGAGGTTAATGCACCATGATCAGCGCGGGTTTAAATAGCTCGCGCGCAGTTCATTAAAGGGTAATCATCGAGGGGGAAATATCAACGTTTCCGGGGGTCTTAAATCCGAGGGGCAAGAAAGCCTGGCCGTATGGGCGCACCTGCGGGTGCGCCCTAAATTGAGGGCGGACACCCAGGTCCGCCCCCTACAAAAGATAAATTACTTTTATGAGTGTAACTTGCCCTCAGACCATGCGGATGGCCAGCCGGGAGCAATGGGGAGCACAGTAGCCGCACAGGATGCAGCGCTCGTGATCGACGACCGCTTTGCCGTCCACCACCGACAAGGCGTCATTTTCACAGTATTCCACGCATTCTCCGCACCCTTCGCAGGCCAGCGCCACCAGGCTCAGGCGCTTGGTATTGAGGGCCGTGTCCCGGGCCAAGTCCGCCGGAATGGGCAAGCCCGCGGCAAACCGCAGGTTCCATTCCACTTCCAGCGGGGTTACCATGCCCACGACCACGGCATCGATCTCGGGGGTGTTAAAGATGAAGCTCAAGGCCTGCTCCCGGTCCGGGACAAAATTGCCTCCGGCCAGGGCTTTCATGGCATAGACGAACTTACCGGCCGCGTGGGCCTCCCGGATGGCCGCCAGCATCTCTTCCACCCCGCCGTCCACAATCCCCATACCCTTTATATTAATGAGAGGATGAATCACGTCCATCTCCGGGTGGCGCGCCGCGTCCAACACCCCGGCCACCGTATGGGTGCTCATGCCCACCAGGCGGACCAGGCCTTTGTCCCGGGCGGCCACCAGCGCTTCCAGCGACGGGCCCCACTCCTCTTCGCTGTAACGGCCCCGGGCGCAATGGCACAGCATAATGTCAATAGGTTCCCGGCCCAGTTCCCGGAGCGCGGTCTCGACGTGTTGTTCCGCCAGGGCCCGATCCGTCCGGGCGTGGGTCTTGGTGGCCACCGTGACGACGCCGGGCCAGCCCTTCAGCCCCCGGGCAATGTGCTCGTAAGTGCCATAAAGGGTGGCGGTGTCAATGAAGGTGATGCCGCCTTCCACCGCGGCGCGCACCACTCGGGCGCCTTCCTCCACGGACAGAGTGCGCTGCAGGGGACCCATGGGCAGGGCGCCCAGGCCCAGCCTGGTCACCGTACGGTCCAATTTGGGAATGAAGCGTGTTTCAAACATCGATCATATCTCCTGAACAATATCTCTAAAAATAACACAAGACCCGGCGCCGGCAAAAGGGAGCACCCTCCAGGCCAAGGCGCCGCGCCTTAGGTCCCGCCGGCGCCAAGCTTGGGTCTTACCGCGCCGAGTATAGACTTTACTTCCTAATAATTTCGGGTATGCAGAACCGTGAACATTAAGTTCATCTTTATGAACATAAAAATAAATAAATTAATTAACTTTTTTAGAGATATTAATAAGATAATAAATTGGTATCTAACTTGCATATTTTTTATTTGGAAATTCGTTGGCAAAGGAAAACTTATGCCTGAGAAATATTTTAGCTTCTTGCATGGTGCTTTGACCAACCAGTTGGTCATCCTGGGGGCGGCCATTGTGTTATTCCTGCTGGTGATCACCCTGGTGGATCCGGGCGAGAGCCAGGCAGTGGTCTGGGATTTCTGGATTTAGCTCGTTAAGGCCATCTTCAAGCAACTCCCCCCGAAAAAAGCCCCATATCGTTCCAGACCAGCGCCCCGTACGGGTCACGGGTCTGATGTTCCCCTAGCCCCAGGGAAACTCCTACCCTCCTCGCTTTGCCGTAGCCCAAGCCCGCGCCGGTTCCCCGCCAACGTTAAAAAGCCAGACTCGCGGCTTGCGAAACGAGCCCGGCTCCGGCCTCAGAACTGCTCATCTTGGCATGATGACTCAAGAACTGGGAACTTCGTCCTCTGGTTTGCTATCTTCCTTAGCTTGTCCCTTTCTGAGCTCATTCATTACATCTGCGACTGAATTGTAAAGGTCAAAGCCGGCTCGGGTGTGAAGACGGGAACTTTGAAGCACTTTCCGAAAATGCCCTTTGGCGTTGCAAATGCCCAGGACAATGCCGCGACCCTTAAGGTCGTTGTGAAGCTCGTCCATCATTTCGACGGCGTTCACATCCATATCTACGATGGCCTCGGCATTGATGAGGAAGAAGGTGACCTGGGGCCTGGCCGAATCGATCAATTCCTGAACCCGGTGGGAGAAATGAGCGGCGTTAAAAAAGTAGAGCGGCCCGCCAAACCGGTAGATCATGAGACCCGGCACCACCGGCGGCCGGGTGATGGTTTCATGGGGCCGGGCCAGCCGGTGCAGGACTAAAATAATGGCGAAAACCACCGCCACCAAGATGCCGATCATGAGGCCCGCGATGAGAACCGCGGCAGTGGTGGCAATGCTGAAGTAGGCCGAAGCCGGCCGCGTTCGCCACGCGGTTATAACTTCTTTAAAGCTGAAAAGTCTGATTCCCGCCACGACAATGATCGCCGAGAGCGCCACAATCGGGAGATTTTTGAGGATATCGGTAAAATAGAGCAGAAACAGGGCGAGCATGATGGCGGCGGAGAACCCCGCAAACTGGGTGCGCCCGCCGTATTGATCATTCACCACCGTGCGCGATTGACTGCCCCCGAGCGCGAACCCTTGGAAAAAACCTGCCCCCACATTGGCCAGACCCAAAGCGATCAACTCCTGGTTGGGAGATATCCGATACCGCCCTTTCATGGCAAAGGCCCGCACCGTGACGGCGCAGTCTATATAAGAGACGAGGGCCAGGCCTACGCTGTAGGGCAACATGTTCAGGATATCGGAGAACGTGATCTGCGGCAGTGTAGGATGCGGCAGTCCGGCGGGGACGGAACCGACGGTCTTGATTCCCTGGTTTTCCAATCCCAACCACATTACCGCGACCGCGGCCAGAACCACCACGAGGACTGCCTCTGGCAGCTTGGGAATAAAGTGAAACAGGAACAATCCCAGGATGCAAGCTGTCCCAATATATAATGTGAGTGGGTGATACGTGAAGATCTTGGTGCTCAATTCCCAAATCTGAAGGAAAAAACCTTCCTGTTTGAGTTCAATACCGGAAATTCTTCCCACTTGACTTAAGATGATGATCAAGGCCATGCCGTTGAGAAATCCGATGACCACGGATTTAGGAATGAAGTCGGAAATGAATCCTACCCGGGCTACACCTCCGACCACCTGAATGACTCCTACCATGATAGCTAGCATCATGGCCAGGGCCAGGTAGCGGGCCGGGTCCGCACCCGCGGCGAACGTTGCCAGGGAGGTGGCCACCAGGATCGCCACCGTGGCCTCGCAGTCAATAATAAGTTGGCGAGAGGTGCCAAAAAGGCCATAAACCGCCATGGCCAGCAGGGAGGCATAAAGGCCGTTAATAGGCTTGAGCCCGGCCATTTGGGAGTAGGCCAGCGCCGCGGGGATGGTCACCATGAAAATGACCAGACCGGCCAGCAGGTCGTTCGGCAAATAGCGCAGTTTATAATTCCGCAGCAGATCAAGTCGCAACATGGCGGTGGCGCCGTCTGGCGACGCGGCCACCATTTCGTACCCTCCATTTGCCTTTTTTCTTTTTCTACTTACCATTCTCTCCACCCCTTGGCACTCCAGTCCTTACCTATTTTATTAGCACTCCGCGGGGGAAAATCCAGCCTAACTTGCTCTCTGAATAAAATTTATTTTTTTTGGCGCCTGGACTGGAGGCGGGGCGAATGTCCGTGATAGCTGAAGGCAGTTAGCCAATTCCTGAAATTTTTTAACATATGGATATTTATATATAAATCTGGAGCAGTTTACATAACGAATCTAATGATTAGCTTTTGGGTTGAATGAAAGGCGGTTGAGCAACTTACGGCTAGTTTAAACCTCAAGCCGATGCCGGATGAATAGCAGCACCGGCCCACGGGTCCGGGGTTGACCGAGTTAACGGCAAATTGGGTGGTCTATGATGTTGGATGGGCTCAATATAATTTCCATCTTCCTTACTATAGCAGGTTTATGCCTGTTTGAATCAGTCACCAGCATTGATAATGCGGTCATAAACGCCGATGTTCTGGTCACGATGTCTCAGAGGGGCAGACGCTGGTTCCTTTTTTGGGGGCTTCTCTTTGCCGTTGTCGTGGTTCGCGGAGTTCTGCCCTGGTTAATCGTCTGGCTGGCTACTCCCTCGCTCGGCCCCATAGAGGCCCTTACAGCAACTTTCAGCAATGATCCGAGAGTAATAAAGGCAATTAAAGATTCATCTCCAATATTGCTGGCCGGTGGGGGAACATTTTTGATATTTCTTTTTTTTAACTGGCTATTCATGGAGCCGAAAAAATATGGTCTTACGGGAGAACGTTTCATTCATTCGCAAGGGATCTGGTTTTATGCCGTAGTTTCAATAATTCTCACTCTCATTGTTTGGTTTGCGCTTAAAGCCAATCCTTTTATGGCCTTTGGAGCGGTAGTGGGATCAACCGCTTTTTTTATTACCCATGGCTTTAAGCAAAATGCACAACAGCGTGAGGAACAGTTGGTTTCCGGAAAAGGAAACTTAACTGACATAAGTAAGATTTTATATCTTGAAGTCATTGACGCCACTTTTTCCATTGACGGTGTACTGGGGGCGTTTGCTTTTACGCTTTCCGTTCCACTAATCCTGATTGGCAACGGCTTGGGCGCTTTAATCTTACGCCAATTAACGGTCGGAAATATTAAACGAATCAAAAAATACATTTATCTTAAAAATGGGGCCATGTATGCCATATTTTTCCTTGGCAGCATCATGCTGCTAGACAGTTTTGGTTTTCATATTCCCAGTTGGGTTTCGCCCATCGTTACCTTCCTGGTAATTGCCTATTTTTTTATGCGATCCCGGAAGGTCTTGACCGAATGCCCTAAGAAAAAAAAGAAAGACCAGGGATCGGCCCCGGACCGGACATAATCTATCGATGGGCTGACATGCGAGGTCAACCGTAATGGCTGCAAATTTGAATCTGGAATCGTTGTTTGGCGCCAACCTGCACTTGGACAAGGCGGTAGCGCCGGTCCTTGACAAGTTAACGGGGTGGGCCGTCGCCACCATCAAGATGCTGCCCAACCTGGTGGTGGGCGTTGCCATCATCATAATATTTTGGTTCTTGAGCGCTTACGCGGCAAGATTAGCCAACCGGCTCGTTTTCCGGTTCACCGGTTATCGGCACATTGCCAGACTCCTGGCCAGGATGACCACCCTGGTCGTCATCGGTCTCGGCTTTATCCTGGCCCTTGACGCCCTTAACCTGGATAAGGCCGTGGCTTCGATGCTGGCCGGCATCGGCATCCTGGGCATAGCCCTCGGCTTCGCCGGCAAGGACCTCTTCGCCGATTTTATCGCGGGCATAGTCCTGCATTTCGAACATCCCTTCCGGCTGGGCGATCGGGTCAAGAGCGGCGAAATGTTGGGCTACGTGGATTCGATAAAATGGCGCTCCACCATAATTCGCGGCCGGCTGGGGGAGAGAATTACCATTCCCAATAAGGACTTGTTGGCTAAGCCGCTCATCAATTACTATTTTAGCGGAGTCCGCCGGATAGATCTATACATCGGCATCGCGTACACCCCGGATCTCCAGCAGGCTGAAGACCTGGCCCTGGAGGCGGTGCAAGCTCTGGACCCGCCGTTGCGGGACCCCGACCAGCCGGTGGAATTTTTTTATGAGGAAGTAAAGGATACCACCATTATCTTTAGGGTTCGTTTCTGGACCTTGCCGGAGCAGGCGGTCTTCTTAAAAGCCAGAAGTGAGGCCATCAAAGCCATCGATCAAACCTTTAAGACCCATGGGGTTACGTTCCCCTCCCAGAATGTCTCCCTGGACTTCGGGATAACCGGAGGTCCGAGCCTGCGGGAACAACTGGATGGGGTTAATCTGTCGGTCTCAATGCCGGAGGGAAAGAAGATCGGGCCAGGGGAAAAAAGCCTGGAAGAGTGACCCCGGCTACAACGGTTTTTGCGATGAACTAGGCCACGATCGATTCAGGCCGGGATGATTTCTTGAAACAGATAGATTTGGTTTTGTCAGGGAGAGCCAGGTGAAAACCATTGCCCTCATAGGGCTCAATTTATCTTTATTGGGCCTCTTCCTCTTTCTCCTGACCCGCCGGCATTTGCTTACGTATCACCATAAGCGGCGGTTGTGGTTGACCTTTCTCGCAGTCGCGGTGATCAGTTGGATGGATATATTCGGGTCCATCTTTTACGCGCCGCCCGAAGCCTACCGCTTTATCGGCAGCAGCGCCCTGGTCTTCATCGCCTTGACCAGCCTGCTGATCGGCTTTATGTCCACCCGGTTCACCGAGATCGCCGAAATCCTGGAACATCACAAGATCATCGGCGGCGGGGTCTACTCTTTTGCCTACTTTGTCCTGGGGCCCACCGTCTCCTTTGTGGCCATGGCCTCCATCATGGTGGCTTACACCATAACCGCGTGTATTTCTGCGGTGAGCGCGGTGGGCAATGCCATCTCCTTCACGGCCTATTCCCAGTCCCCGAATATCAAGATGTACCTAGCCCTGGGCATCCTCTGGTTTGTCGCCGGGCTGAACATTGCCGGAATCAGACAAAATGCCCGCTTTACCTTCGGGGTGTTCATCCTGGCCGCCATCATCTTCTTGAACCTGATTGTTTCCGGCCTGATAGACTTTGAACGGTTAGGAGCTTGGGCGCGTCTGCACTCGGCTTACGCCACCGCCGCGGCTGACCTGCAAAAAGGCTCTTGGTTGACCCACTACGGCACCTTCGTCCACCACATTGCCTTCTGCATCCTGGCTTATTCCGGGATTGAATCAGTGATCCAAACCGCCGGCCTGGTCAGGAACTGGCAGGACATCCGCAAAGCCTACTGGTTTTTGATCCTTACCGGGGTAGTGGCGGTGCCGCTCATCTCGATGCTGGCCTTAACCGCGCCCTTTGACATCGCCCGGCATACAGATGACCTGATTACCCATTATGCGACGATCTTAAATGGGCATGAGTTCGGCATGATGGTGGCCGCCTTGGCCGCCTTCACCCTGACCATGACCGTCAATACGGCATTTGTGGCCTCCAGTGAAATGATAGAACGGGTGGCGTTGCGGTATAACCTCACCTGGCTTACCGCCGTCAATCGACGCCACTCGCTCTATAGAATCCATCTCATGAATGCCACCTTCTTCTCGGGTATCATGCTTCTCACCAGCGGCAAGCAAGATATTCTGGCGGGAATGTTCGCCATCGGTCTGGTGGCCAGCTTTTGCATTAATATGGGGTGCCTGCTCATTTACCGTTATCGCTTGGGTACGGTGGAGATCGAATATCACACCAGCCGTTTCGGCACCCTGGTCCTCTGGATCATCCTGGTAAGCTGTTTTGGAGTCCTGGCGGTATTGAGGATACAGGGCACGGCCTTATGGGCTTCGGTCACCGCCCTGGTGCTGATTGTCGGTTTGCTGATCTCCCGGCGGTATGCTCCGGAGATCAAGGAGGAATTCAAAGGTGATATCACTGCGGATATGATCGCCTATCTGCTTGAATCCAGAGAACGGACGGTGCACCTGTTTTTTCGCCGCGGGAGAGAGCCGAAACACGGGATGGATGAAAGGGCCCCCGGCTTGGAAAGCCTCGAGCCCGGAATTAGCGCCTGGAACAGCGTTTATATTACCTTTTATTCTCCCCGGGCCGGCGCTCCCCCCAAGGCCCACCCCAATCATTTCCGTTTTTCACTCTCCAAACACACCTTTTTTCAGGAGATGGTTTACTTATTGCGGTTGATAGAAACCGAATTTCCTGACCGCCATGTGGTGGTGCACATCGGCTGGCCCCTGTCTTCCTGGTTTGACCGGCTCTCCATGGGGGTGATGTATTTGAAGTTGATACGCCTGCCGTGGATGTTCCCCGCTTTCGGGTTTATTATGCGCTATACCACCCGGGTCTCCTTACCTTTCCGGAGGCTTAAACCTCAAAGACCGGCCCAAGATAACCCGGAAACCAACCGGGGCCGGCCCTAACCATCCGCCACTCGGCTCACTCCGGCCGGTCTCCGGTTTAAGGGTGATGTCCC
>JBAZKX010000001.1:0-21372 GCA_041650575.1 Desulfobaccales bacterium | reverse complement strand
GAGGTGATCGTGCCAGCGCACATGGTCATAGCCGTGCAAGCCCACTTCGTGGCCGGCCGCGGCCAGGCGGGGCGCCAGGTGCGGCGCGGCCGCGCCGATCAGCGGGCCGGGCAGCAGGGTGCCGTAGCACATGGTCTTGAAACCATAGAGGGACGGGGCTCGGGTGCGCCACATCTTTTCCAGAAAACCTCGCTGCCGGAAGATCCGGAAGATGGCCCGGCCGGAATGGTCGGGGCCCAGGGCCAGAAAGAAGCTGGCTTTGACCTGATGCGCCTCCAGCACTTCCATCAGGGCGGGCACTCCCTGACGGAAACCCTCCAAGGTATCCACGTCGACTTTTAAACCCAACCGCGGGGTCATAAATAAACCTTTGATGATGGGGGAGATACCAAGGGCGAAGGCCCTTACCCCCTCCCCCATGCCCAATCCCTTACAGGTTTGGGAGGGGCAGGAACTCGCTGGCCTCGGCCTTCCCTCTTCTCAACCTACACCTGCGCCGTCCGGGCCTCCTCCAGGAAGGCGTCCAGGGTGATCTTCAGCGACGTGGTCAGATCGGTCCGGGGCTCCCAGCCCAGGAGTTGGCGCGCCTTGGCGATGGAGGGCTTGCGGCTGGTGATGTCCTGGTAGCCTTTGCCGTAATAGGCCTCGTGAGGGGTCTCGACGATCTCGGAGTAAACTCCGTCGCTCTGATGGTCAGGGTGCGTCTGGAAGAGGTCCCGGAGCATGAAAGCCAGCTGCTTGACCGAGGCCTCGTTGTCAGGGTTGCCGATGTTGAAGATCTGGCCGTCCGCGGCGCCCCCGGTGTTTTCGATAATCTTCATGAGGCAATCGATGCCGTCTTCGACGTAAGTAAAGCAGCGTTTCTGGAAGCCCCCGTCCACCAGCTTGATGGGTTCCCGTTCGAGCAGGTTGAGGATGAACTGGGTCACCACCCGGGAAGAACCTTCCTTGGCGGCGTACAGGTCATCCAGCTTGGGGCCGATCCAGTTGAAGGGGCGGATCAGGGAAAACTGCAGTTTACCCTCCAGGCCGTAGGCCCAAATGACCCGGTCCAGGAGCTGCTTGGAGCAGCTATAGATCCAGCGGACCTTGTTAATGGGACCCAGGACCAGGGTGGATTCATCCTCGTCAAACTCAGCGTCCGGGCTCATGCCGTAGACTTCGGAGGTGGACGGGAAGATGATGCGGGTGCCGTACTTGACGCACTGGCGCACAACCCGAAGGTTTTCCTCGAAGTCCAGTTCGAACACCCGGAGGGGGTACCTGACGTAGGTCATGGGGGTGGCGATGGCCACCAGGGGCAGGACCACGTCGCACTTGCGGATATGGTATTCAATCCATTCCTTGTTGATGGCGATGTCGCCTTCGAGGAAGTGGAAGCGGGGGTGGTCCAGGGACTGATCCAGCTTGTTGGAGTAAAGGTCCATTCCGAAAACTTCCCAGTCCCGCTCATGGAGAATGCGGCGGGTCAGGGCATTGCCGATAAAGCCGTTGACGCCTAAGATTAAGATTTTCATTATTCATCCATTCATGATTTCTTCAAGCTGTGGTGGGCCATGCCTACCCTATGTACATGATTTCGAGATCATTCAAAGCGCTGTCCTACCAGGTCTTCCCAGGTGGCCAGCACGGGGCCCAGGAATTCCGGCTCGTCCTCCCACTGGGCTTGGGTGATGAGAAAATGGCCTTCCCCGGTGGCCACCAGCAGGCCTTCCCCCGGCAGGCGGGCGGTGACCTGGCCGGGCAGATGAGGGTCCGCCGGCGGAGCCGCCAGGGCTCGGCCGTTCCAGATAAAGAGCTTGTGGCCGGCCAGGGTGGCGAAGGCGCCGGGGTAGGGGTGGGTCACGGCCCGCATCAGGTTATAAATGGCCAGTGCGGGTTGATTCCAATCGATACGGCCGTCTGCGGGCCCGCGGCCGCCGAAGTAGGAGGCCCGGGCGTGGTCCTGGGGGACCCGGGGGGCCCGGCCGCTTCTGAGCAGCGGATAGGTTTCCCGGAAAAGGGCGCCCGCGGCCGCGGTCATCCGGGCGAAGAGGGTGACCGCGGTGTCCTCCGGCCTGATGGGGATGGCCTTCTGAGCCACGATGTCGCCCTGGTCGGCCTTGGCCACCATATAATGCAGGGTGACGCCGGTTTCGCGCTCCCCATGGACCAGGACCCAGTTCACCGGGCAGCGGCCCCGGTAGCGGGGCAGGAGGCTGCCATGGAGATTCAGGGCCCCCAGGCGGGGCAGATTCAGCAGGGGCGGCTTCAGCATGTGGCGATAATAGCACGAAAACAGCATATCGGGTTGCAAGGCCTGCATGGCGGCCACAAAGGCCGGGTCATTGGGGTCGGCGGGCTGGTACACCGGCAGGTGGTTGGCGAAGGCAAGTTTGGCCACCGAGGCGAACCAGATATTTTCCCGGGGATCATCGGCATGGGTGACCACTGCGGCGATCTCGTCGCCCAGGTCGCGGCAGAGCTCGATTAAGGCCTGGAGACAGGTATAACCGATGTTGTGGTAACCCATGAAGATGAGGCGCATATTGGTTCCCGGGACCCTTCAGGCCAATCAGGCGTTGCTTCGGAGGCGGCCAGGAACGGGCGCCCCACCGCTTCAGCTTTGAGTGGGGCGGGCCTCCGTGCCCGCCAAGCCCGGCCACATATCAAACCAGGGGTTTGGCCTCGCAACGGCGTCGGCCCCGCGAGGTTTCGCCCCCCATTATACCGGATTTTGCCGCAGGGAAAAGGAAAGAGTTGCTTTATGAGTCCGGGCCCAGGGTCTGGCGGATCACGTAGCGGGGGCGCTGGCGCACCTCCCGGTAGATGCGGCCCACGTATTCGCCGATGAGGGCCAGCCCCAGGGTGTTGAGGCCCACGAAGACGAAGAGGATGGCGAACAGGGTGAACACCCCTTCCACTTCCGGGCCGACGAAGATCCGGCGGATGAGCAGCAGGGCGCCGAACAGGAGCCCCAACAGGGCGATGCTCACCCCCATGAACCCTACCAGATGAATGGGCAGGTTGGAAAACCCGGTCATCAGGTCGAAGTTGAGGCGCAGGAGTTTGAACAGGCTGTATTTGGATTGGCCGCGTTCGCGTTCGGCGTGCCCCACGGGGATTTCGGCCACCTGATGGGAAAAGAGGTTGGCCAGGGCCGGGATAAAACTGGAGGATTCGTGGCATTGGTTGATGCTGTCGATCACCTCCCGGCGGTAGGCCCGGAGCATGCAGCCGTAGTCCCGGAGCTTGACCCCGGTGACCCGGGACATGACGTAGTTCACCAGCAGGGAGGGGAGCTTGCGAAACATGGAGTCCCGGCGGTTCTCCCGCCAGCCTCCCACGGTGTCATAACCCTCTTCGAGCTTGGCCACCAGGCGGGGAATCTCCTCAGGGGGGTTTTGCAGGTCCGCGTCCAGGGTGACCATCACCTGGCCCCGGGCGGCCTGAAACCCGGCGAAAATGGCCTGGTGCTGCCCGAAGTTGCGGTGAAATTGCAGGGCCCGGATTTGGTGGGGATACTGGCGGTTGAGGTCGCTCAAGAGCTGCCAGGAGCGGTCGGTGGAACCGTCGTCCACAAAGATGATCTCAAAAGGGCGGTCCATGGCGGTTAAGGTGCGCATTAGCCTGTCGCCCAACTCGCTGAGATTGTCTTCTTCGTTGAACACGGGGATGACCACGGAGATATAGGGGGCAGGCGAAGGGACGCTCAGGGGCAGAACCTGGTTGGACATGGCACCTTACCTTTGCGGTAACCTGAATAAAAAAGTCCACCGGCCGCGTGGACCGGTGGCCCCAAGGGAGACGCGAAGCAGGCCGTAAGCCGAGTTCTGTCCCGGGTTGCCCCGGCGATGATCATTCCTCTAGGACCCCGGTTACCCGGGGCCTCCAGCGACCTACCCGGAAGCTTCGGGCGGGCCGCCCTCAAACGCTTCCCTATTTGGTCTTGCTCCAGGTGGGGTTTTCCTAGCCGGCAATGTCGCCACTGCCGCTGGTGAGCTCTTACCTCACCTTTTCACCCTTACCGTGGACGTACCACGGCGGTCTGGTCTCTGTGGCACTTTCCCTAAGGTTGCCCTCGCTGGGGATTACCCAGCACCCTGCCCTGTGGAGCTCGGACTTTCCTCCGGCGGCCGAGTGGCGGCCGGCGATCATCTGGCCTGCTTCGCGACCCCGCGGGGGTCGGAAAACTTGGGGGCGCGGCGAAAAACCGCCCCTTAACAATATTTTACCGCACCGGGGCTTTTTGGTCAATGGCCTCGTTGGCCAGGCGGTCGGCAGTTTGATTCAGGTCCCGCGGTACATGAGAGATTTTATAGGTCTCGAATTTCGCCAGGGCCTGCCGGGCTGCCTGCCAGAGGGGCAGGAGGTGAGAGGCCTTCACCCGATATTGACCGTTTAGCTGGCGCACCAGGAGTTCGGAGTCGGCAAAGACCTGGATTTTTTTGATCCCACGGTCCAGGGCCAGGTCTAACCCCAGGAGCAAGGCCTGGTATTCCGCCACGTTGTTGGTGGTTTGGCCCAGGTATTTGCCCTGCTGGACTTTGGTCTCGCCGGAGGGATCGATCAACAGCGCCCCGGCTCCGGCCTGGCCGGGATTGCCCCGGGAAGCGCCGTCGCAGTAGAGGCTCCAGAAGCCTGCGGCAAGGCCGCGATAGTGGTCGGACACTTCCCGGAAGAGTTCCTGCAATTGGTCCCGGGAGAGCTGAAACTGCTCCTGCACCTGAAGGAGGTCAAGGCCTTCGGCCAAGGCTTGAAAAATCGCGGTTCGGTGCTCAGCAACAGACAAGGTGCGCCTCAGGCCCGGCCTGCTTCCTGTTCCGCCTCTTCTTCCCCGGTCCAATAGAGAATGCGCTGGCAGTGGGGGCATTGCAGGATCTCCAGGCCTTTCTGCAGGTCGATGAACTGCTGGGGCAGGATGTTCATATGGCAGCCCAGGCAGACGCCCTCCTGCACCGGCGCGATGGCCGTACCGTTGCGGCGCTGGCGGATAAATTCATAGCGTTTCATCAGGCCCGCGGGCACGCCCTTGCGCAGCTTCTTGCGTTTTTCCTCGAGTTCGGCTAACTCTTTCTTGAGTTTTTCTCCCTCGACCGTCACCTCCTGGCGCAGCCGCTCCAGGACCGTCTCCTGGTCTGCCATTTGCCCGTTCAGTTCGGCGATGAGGCGATTCTGCGTCTCCATGAGGTCCATGAGTTCCAGGGTCCGGGTCTCCCGCTGGTCCCGCTGGTCCTCTTTAAAGGCGATTTCCTTGAGCATGGCCTTGTATTCGATATTGCTCTTAATTTCCATCAGGCGCGCCCGGCTGCTCTTGATGCTCTCCTCCATTTCCGCCATTTCCAATTCCGTGTCCCGGCGCTGCGCCTTCAGGTCCTCCACCTCCTGGAGTCGGGCGGCATGGGCGGCCTGCAGCTCTTCCAGAGCTGCTTCACCGGCTTTCAGTTCTTCGGGGAGCCTGTCCAGCTCCTGGGTGACTTCCCGGATCACCTTGTCTAATTCCTGAACATCAATGAGTTTGCTTAACTCAGGTAGCAAGATTCAACCTCCACATTAAGTCGCACTATGGTCACGCTTTCCTGCCCGGCCGAGTCGCCGGGAAGCGTGAGGTTATGACCGTAGATAATAATTCGATTTTCCTCATAAGTAGCGGCACGGAGCGGCCTGGTCGGCCGCGGCGATGACGTCGAGAGCCAGGCCCGCGTCCTGAAACAGGTTCGCCAACTGCCGGGACCAGGGCTCCATAAATATCGCTTCGCTGACATAATGGCCCACCGCCACCACGGCCAAGCCCTCATAAGCCGGAATGGCCTGGTGGTGGCGGACCTCCCCGGTCAGATAGACCTGGGCGCCGCTCTCGGCCGCGGCAGCCAACAGGTCGCCGCCGCTGCCGCTGCACAGGGCCAGCCGCTGAACCTGCCGGGGCGGGTTGCCCCAGACCTGTAGGGTGTCGATCCCGAAGATCTCCTTGACGTCGGCGATCACCCGGGAAAAAAGGCGGGCTTCAGGCCAGGCGCCGACGCGGCCAAGACCCAGGGGAGTGCCGGGGTGGCGCAAGGGATAAAGATCGTAAGCCACTTCGTCGTAAGGGTGGGTCTCTTTAAGAAGGGTCAAGGCCTCGGGCAGCAGGGACTCGGGGGCCAGGAACTCCAGGCGGGATTCCACGGCCCGGGAGAGTTGCCCCACTTCACCCTGAAAGGGTTTGGCGCCCGGGAGGGGCCGATAGGCGCCCTGACCCGGCGACGCAAAAGAACAGTGAGAATACCGGCCGATGACCCCCAGGCCGGCATCTCCCAGGGCCCGGCGCAGCCGGTCTTCGTAACCCGCCGGGACGAACACCACCAGCTTGTACCAGGGGTCCCGGGTGGTGGTGGACAGCACCTCCACGTCGCTGAGACCGAGTCTGGCGGCCAGGTAGTCGTTGAGCCCGCCGGGGGCGATATCCAGGTTGGTGTGGCAGGAGGCCATGGCCAGGCCGGCGCGGATCAGGGCGGCCAGCACCTGACCGCCGGGACGGTCGGCCCGCACGTCTTTTAGAGGCTGGTAGAGCAGAGGATGATGGGTCAGGAGAAGTTGGGCGCCTCGCCGGCCGGCTTCGGCGATAACGGCCGGGGTGACCTCCAGGGCTACCAGGATGGCTTCGACCTCTTGGCCGGGATGTCCCACTTCGAGCCCCACCCGGTCGCCGGGGACGGCCCAGGCCGATGGATAGCGGCTTTCCAGCAGATTAAGGATGTCTCGCAGCGTCGCGCTCATTGAACATAAAAAAGGGGTGCGCAGAGAGCACCCCCGGGGTTAAACCCCTGTGGTAGCCAAGCTTTATACGGTTCTCGCAAAGTACCCTTTGCCTCCGGATGCCTGGTGGGCCCACCCGGATTTGAACCAGGGACCGTCCGGTTATGAGCCGGTTGCTCTAACCGCTGAGCTATGGGCCCGCATAGTGATTGCCGGGGGGCCAGGCGGGGCTCATGCGCCCCGGCCCGCCACCCTTTTTCAATTATTATAACTCTCCTCCCCAATAGTACAATAGGCCAAAGCCGGCTGGGGTGAAAATCACGTCTCGATAAAGCTTTTCAGCCGGGTACTCCGGGACGGATGCCGGAGCTTCCGCAGGGCCTTGGCTTCGATCTGGCGGATGCGTTCCCGGGTGACTTCGAAGTCGCGGCCCACTTCTTCGAGGGTGTGGTCGGTCTTTTCCCCGATGCCGAAGCGCTTGCGCAATACCTTCTCTTCCCGGGGCGTCAGGGTGGACAGCATCTTCCGGGTCTGGTCCGCCAGGTTGAGGTTGGCCACCGCCTCCATGGGCGTAGAGATTTTCTTATCCTCGATGAAATCCCCCAGGTGGCTGTCTTCTTCGTCGCCGATGGGGGTCTCGAGGGAGAGGGGTTCCTTGGCGATCTTTAAGACCTTCCGCACCTTTTCCAGGGGGAACTCCATCTTTTCGGCGATCTCTTCCGGAGTAGGCTCCCGGCCGATTTCCTGGACCAGGTAGCGGGAGGTGCGGATCAGCTTGTTGATGGTTTCGATCATATGGACGGGGATGCGGATGGTGCGGGCCTGGTCGGCGATGGCCCGGGTAATGGCCTGGCGGATCCACCAGGTGGCGTAGGTGCTGAACTTGTAGCCCCGTTCATATTCGAATTTTTCCACGGCCTTCATCAAACCGATATTGCCTTCCTGGATCAGGTCCAGGAACTGCAGGCCTCGGTTGGTGTATTTCTTGGCAATGGAGACCACCAGGCGCAGGTTGGCCTCCACCAGTTCCCGTTTGGCCTTTTGGGCCTGGTATTCCCCCTTTTCGGCTTTGACCAGGGCCGCCAGCAAACGGGAGGCCGCCATCCCAACCTCGGTCTCCAACCTTCTCAAACGCCGGCGGGATTGGGTCCAAACCTCTTCCAACTCTGCCATGGGGCCGTTAGCCACCGCGGGGGTCTCTTGGGGGTCGCCATTCTTGAGTTCCCGGCGCAATTGGCGAAACCGGGTGGCCGACAGGCCCGTGGCCCTCAGACATTTTCCTAGCTTCTGTTGGCAATCCCGGACGATATAACCGTAATGGCGCAGCCGGTCGAGAATGGCTTCCAGATGGAGGCGCTCCAACCGCAGACTTTTGAAATTTTCCACCAACCGCAGGCGCTGGGCGGCGATCTTCTGTTCCAAGGTTAGACGGGCCTCGTCTTTGCGAGGCAGGGCCGCGGCCTCTTTCTGCATCTGCCGAATCTTTTCTTCCTGGGACCGTACCTTTTGGATCAATTTCAAGATGCGGGACTTCTGGGTGGTCACGTCCAGGGCAGGATCATCCTCACCGAAATCATCCACGGTGCTCTGGGGGGACAGCTTATCTTCCTCCAGGCGGTTGACTAGTCCCATGATGGCTCTAAAGGTGAGGGGCACCTCCAGCAGGGAGTAGAGCACCTCCCGTTCCCCCTCTTCGATACGTTTGGCGATCTCCACTTCCCCCTCCCGGGTAAGTAAGGAGACAGTGCCCATTTCCTTGAGATAGAGGCGTACCGGATCATCGAATTTAGCGGCTCCGTCCGCTTCCAGGCCCAAATCCCCCTCGCCTTCGCCCATTTCCAGGTGCGAGGGCAGCGGCATACCCGCTACCTCGGGAGGAGGAATACCCAGGTCATCAAAGATCAGGATGTCCTTCATCTGTTCGTTCAACAGGCTCTCGGGAGATAGGGAGTCATTCAGGTCATCCACGGTGATCAAGTTGTCATCATCCCCCATAGGCATGATATCCTGAAAGCCGTCCATTCCCATTCCCTTATTCATCCATTCTCTCCTTTATTATGTGGACCTGCTTTTGAGGTGGTCTAATTGCCGGTCAATTTCCTGTGACAAGGCTAAGAGATCGTCGCCTTCGACGCTGGCGGCGGTCTTCAGTCTTTCTTTGAGTTGAGCCCGGGCCTTTTTCAGCCGCCGGATATGCAAATCCCGGCGCCAGTCCGCGGCCAGGAAATCCACCGAGAGTCCGCCTGATTCATCCTCCTCTAAAGTTAAAGCACAGATGCGCTGCCGCTGGGTCTCCCCCGTAGCCTGCTGCACCAGGAGACCGTGATCGACGCGGCCATGTTCCTTATAACTAGTAATAATCAAGGCCAGGAGCCCTTTGAACTCCAGGTTGATGAACTCCCCCGCCCACTCTTCCAACTCTTCCAGGGTGACGGCTTCCGGGTGGCTTAAGACCCAGCGGATCAAGGCCTTCTCCAGGCTGACCGCGAGCTTGGCCCGGGGGTCCAGCCGGGAGGGCGAGATGGGGGCCAGGGAGGTGAGGCTCTGGCGCAGCACCGCCTCGTCCACCCCCAGGCGCCGGCCGGCGCTCTTCAGCCACAGGTCCTGCTCCACCGGGTCGGCCATAGCCTGAATGTAGGGACGCAGTTCCTCGATAATTTTGACCCGCCCTTCGATGTCCAGGCCATAGGTAACGATAAGGTCTTCCAGGAGGTAGCTGAACCAGGGTTGAGCCGAGTCCCAGGCGGTGCGGAACAACTCCGCGCCGTGGGTCCGGGCATAGTCGTCCGGGTCCATCCCCCCCGGCAGGGGCAGGGCCCGCACCGGCAGATTCTCCTGGGCGAAAAGCGGGAAGGCCCGCTTCATGGCCTTGGCCCCGGCCGCGTCGCCGTCATAGACCAGGACCACTTTGTCCGCCAGGGATTTCAGGAGTCGCACCTGCTCCCGGGTGAGGGCGGTGCCCAGGGTGGCCACCACATGGCCGATGCCCTGGACCTGCAACGCGATGAGGTCGAGATAGCCCTCCACCACCAGGGCCACGCCGGTAGCCCGCAGCGCGTCGGCGGCCTGGGGCAGGCCGTAGAGGGTGCGGCCCTTGGAGTAAAGCAGGCTTTCCGGGGAGTTGAGATATTTGGGTTCGCCGTCGCCGATGGTGCGGCCGCCAAAGGCGATGACCCGGCTGTGCCGGTCGAAAATGGGGAAGATAATGCGGCCCCGGAAGCGGTCGTAAAAGCCGCCGTGGGTCCGGGGGGCCAGGAGCCCCACTTCCTGCGCCAGTTCCAGGGGGATGCCCCGCTTCTGGAAGTGGCGGGAGAGGGTGTCCCAGGCGTCGGGGGCATAGCCCAGTTGAAAGGCCCGGATGATCTCGGGGGTAAGCCCGCGCTTGGCCAGATAGGCCCGCCCCGGGGCTCCTTCGGAACTGGCCAGGGTGGCGGCGTAGAAGGCCGCGGCTGCGGTGTTGGCGTCATAGGCGGTGGCGCGCTTTTTGGCCTGTTGGGCCCCTTCCGGGCCCAGTTCCTTCAAGGTCAGCGGGATGCCGTAGCGCCGGGCCAACTCCTGCACCGCCTCGGGGAAGCTTAAGCGGTGGTACTGCATGAGAAAAGAAAAGACGTTGCCGCCGGCGCCGCAACCGAAACAGTGGAAGATGCCCTTTTCCGGGGCCACCGTGAAGGACGGGGCGGTGTCGGCGTGGAAGGGACAGAGCCCCAGGAGATTCTTGCCTTTCTGGGTCAATTTGACATACTGGCCCACGACCTCTTCGATGGAGGCGGCGTCTTTGATCTCCAGGAGCTTGTCTTCCGGGATAAAAGCCATGGTTGGTTGCCAGTTGTCAGTGGCCAGTGGCCAGTTGTGGGTGGGGCTCCGTGTCTGCCGGCCTCATGATGAGCCGTGCCCACCCTGCATTTTTTTCCTTTTCGCCCTTTCGCCTTTTACCCTTTTCGCCCCTAATCGTGTAACTCCACCACCGTCACCCCCGGGTTGTCGTCGGGGTGGAGGGCCTTGACCAGGGTGTGGCGCTTCAGGTGCTGCCAGACGGCCTGCTTCAGACGGCCGGTGCCGATGCCGTGGATGATGTCCACCCGTTCGGAGCCGTGGAGCACCGCCTGGTCGATAAGCCGGTCCACCAGGGGCAGGGCCTCGTCCACCCGGAGGCCCACCAGGTTGAGACTGGGGAGCCAGGCGGGGGGCCGGTGGTAGCCCGAGGCGGCGCCGCTGCGGATCGCCTTACCGGCCTCGCCCCCCACCGGGGTGACCTCGTCAGCGCTGACCCGCAGCTTGACGTTTCTCGCCTGGACCTCGAGGCGGCCATCCCTCTCGTCCATTGCAAGAACCTTGCCCGTCAGCCCCAGGGCCGGCAAAAAGACCTGCTGGCCGGGGAGGAAGCGCGGGCTGGGGGCCGGGGTGGGGACGGCCCGGGGAGCCAGGTCATCGAGCAGTTTGGCCTGGCGCCCGGAAAACTCCTGGCGCAGCCGGCCCCAGGGCTCCTCGCCGGTATTCAGGCGCTTTAGAATCTTCTTGAACTCGGCTTCGGCCGTCTTGATGCGGGCCAGGGCCTCCTGCTTGGCCTCAGTGACCAGCCGGTCGCGCTCCGCGGCCACTTCGGCCAGACGCTGCTCCAGTTCCTGGTTTTTCCGGTCCAGCTCCGCGTCCCGCTGGGCCAGTTCATGCTCCTGGTGGGCCAGGTGCTGCTGGGCCGCCTCGACTTGGGCGAGCAGCCGGTAGGCCCGGAGCTCGTCCTGGTTGAGGTAACCCTCGGCCACCTTGAGAATCTCCGGGGACAGGCCCATCTCCCGGGCGAGCTTTAAGGCGTTGGAGGCTCCCACCACGCCGTAGGCCAGGCGATAAGTGGGCCGCCGGGTCTCTTCATTAAAAACCACCGCCACGTTTTCAAAGCCTTCGGTCTTTTGGGCAAAACTCTTGAGAATGGGCAGGTGGGTGGTGGCCGCGCCGTAAGCCCCGCGCTGGTAGAAGGCCTGGAGCATGGCCAGGGCCAGGGCGCCGCCTTCGGTGGGGTCGGTGGCCGTGCCCAGTTCGTCCAAGAGGATAGGGCCGACTCCGGCAGGCCGGTGAGCATGGTCAGGGCGCGCTTTAAGTGGGCCGAAAAGGTGCTCAGGTGCTGGGACAGGTCCTGGGGGTCGCCGATATCGGCGAAGATGGCGGCAAAGGGGCAGAACTCGCTGCCTTCGGCCACCGGAATGGGGATGCCGCTCTGGACCATGAGAGTCAAAAGCCCCAGGGTCTTCAAAGCCACCGTCTTGCCGCCGGCGTTGGCGCCGGAAATGATGAGAAAGCGCCGTTCCGGGGTCAGTTCCAGATCGATGGGCACCACGTCCCGAGCATTTGCTTGGCCGCGGCTTTGCTGGACCAGGAGGGGATGGCGGGCCTGGCGGAAATCGACGCCGCCTTTCGTGCGCCAGATGGGTTCCCGGGCCCGGAACTCCTCGGCAAACCTGGCCTTGGCCTGAATGGCGTCCAGTTCGGCGAGGACGGCCAGGGTGAGATGCACATCGTCCAGATAGGCCCGCAGGAGGTCGGTGAGCCGGCGCAGCACCGCCTCTTCTTCCCGTTTTTCCCGGTTGTGGAGGAGGTTCAAGGCGTTGTTGTGCTCCACCACGGCCAGGGGCTCGAGATAGAGGGTGGCCTTGGTTTGGGACTGGTCGTGGATGATGCCGGGGATGGCGCCCTTGTGGTCGGCCTTGATAGGAATGACGTAGCGGCCGTGGCGTTGGGAAATGATGGGATTCTGCAGGACGTCCTGATATTCCGCGGTAAAAAAACTCTGTTTGATCTGACGGTTGACGCTCTCCCGGGTTTCGGTCAGTTCCCGGCGCACCTGGGCCAGGCCGGGGCTGGCCTGATCCAGAATAAAATTATGGGGGCTGATGCACTGGGCAATGGGCTCGGCCAGCGCGCTGAGGTCCCGGAGGCGGTCGGCGAGCGCGGCCAGGCTCGGGGCCAGATCGCCCCCCAGCTTCAGGTAGTGCTTGAGTTGCCGGGAGAGGCGCAGCACCTGCAAGACGTTGGTAAAGGCCTCGGGCGGCAGCAGGCTGCCCCGCACGGTGGCTCGGTTCAACCAGGTGGTCAGCAGGGGAAAATCGGTGAGGGGCAGGGGCCCCTCGCGGTATTGCAGCTCGCGCAACTCCTGAAGCTGCCGGAAGGGGGCCGCAAGGCGCGGCAGATCGGTGCAAGGCTTGAGAGCGCCTAAGAAGTCGCGGCCCAGGTCGGAGACCGCGTAAGTCTGAATTACCCGGAGAAGCTCTGGAAACTCCAGGGCGGTCAAAGTAGGCTCGGGCATGGCACTCCAGGTTGCGGGTTAAGGTGGAAAAGCTAAGAACCCAGACGCTGCCGCACGATCTCTTGAATCTCCTTGCCTTCAGCCCGGCCTTGGAGGCGGGCCATGGCGGCTTTCATGACTTTTCCCAGATCCTGGGGGCCGGTGGCGCCCAGTTCATTGATGACTTGGGCAACTTCGGCTTCCACCTCGGCGTGGCTCAGTTGGGGCGGCAAAAAAGAGAGGAGGACGCTAAGTTCCTCCTCTTCTTTTTTGGCCAGTTCCGGGCGACCCGCCTTGGTGTACTCGGCCATGGCCTCCCGGCGCTGTTTTACCTGCGTGGAAATGATTGCTACGAGTTCCGGTTCGGTGAGCTGGCGTTTTAAATCCACCTCGCGGTAGCGCACCGCGCTCTTCAACATCCGCAAGGTGGCCGTAGTCACCGGTTGTTGGGTTTTGATGGCCTCTTTGAAGACCTGATCCAGCCGCTTGTAAAGGGAGGTCATGAGCCCTCTATTTTCCGCAGCTTCTTCAAAGCCCGCTTTTTGGCCGCCAAAATCTTCTTTTTTCGCTTAATGCTGGGCTTTTCGTAATGTTCCCGTTTGCGAATCTCAGAGAGAATCCCGGCCTTTTCGCACTGTTTCTTGAAGCGCTTTAAGGCAACCTCGAAAGGTTCGTTGGGTTTTACCCTGACGCCGGGCATCCACTTCGCCTCCTCCCGTTGTCAGATGGCACCTATCGTTCCCTGCCCTCTTGTGAAATTACGCCTGCGTCCGAAAGATTGGTAAGGTCGATATGGTGATCGTTCTACAAACGTATATTTTTTATCATCTATTTCAAATCTGTCAAGGGCTTTTGTGAATAAACTTGGGGACCACGGGAACTCCCGGCCGCGCAGGGAAAATTTATTTCCGCAAGGACCTTCGGTTAGCGTATCATAGGAACACAAATCCATAAACCCCGGGGAGAAGTATGCGGCGCCCGATACATGTTTGTCTGGTCTGGCTGGGGCTCTGGCTGGTGCTGGCCGCGGGTTGCGTCACGGTGAAGGTGAGCCTGTTTGAAGAGCCGGCCCCGTTGAAGGAAAAAACCATCTCGGGCTACGGCCGGGATAAGATCCTACTCATGGATGTCTCCGGGGTCATCCTGGAAGGGCCGCACCGCATCCTGGGGCTGACCAAGGGAGTGACCTCGCCCAGCCGGATCAAGGAAGAGCTGGAGAAGGCGGCCAAAGATGACCGCATCAAGGCGGTGGTGGTGAAGATCAATTCTCCCGGGGGCACCGTGAGCGCCGCGGATGTTATCCTGCATGAGCTGAAATCGTTCAAGGCGACCAAAGGGGTGCCTGTGGTGGTCTGTCTCCAGGGCCTGGCCGCGTCCGGGGGTTACTACATAGCCCAGGCGGGGGATACCATCATTGCCTATCCCACCTGCATCACTGGTTCCATCGGGGTCATCGCCATGAAATTCAATCTCCGGGGGCTGATGGATAAGGTGGGGGTGGACGACGACGTGGTCAAAAGCGGCCAATGGAAAGATTTCTGGTCGCCCTTCCGGCCCGCCACTCCCCAAGAAAAAGAGATGATGCAGCACATCATCGATGACTTCTACCGGAGTTTCGTGGACGTGGTGGCCCAAGGCCGCAAGTTGAGTCTGAAGCAGGCCCTGAAGGTGGCCGACGGCCGCATTTATACGGCCTCCCAGGCCCGGGACCTCGGCCTGGTGGACCAGTTGGGCTACCT
Organism: Desulfobaccales bacterium; assembly: GCA_041650575.1. GTDB lineage: Bacteria > Desulfobacterota > Desulfobaccia > Desulfobaccales > 0-14-0-80-60-11 > 0-14-0-80-60-11. The sequence continues at coordinate 6,645 of JBAZKX010000001.1, read as the reverse complement.
GGACGACGCCCTGGATCTGGCCCGGGGCAAAGCGGGCCTGGAAACCGGCGCCCAAGTCATCACCTATCACCGCCCCGGCAGTTATAAGCCGACGATTTATTCGCTCCTGCCCGATCTGGACATGGCGGGGCCGCAATTCCTCTACCTGTGGTGGGGAGGAGGGGCCTGAGGCGGGCAGCTTGCATGATTTTTTTTCAAGCTCTCCGTGCATGAACCGATAAGAAAGAAAAGGGGCGAGCGCCGGCAACGGTTAGGGAGCCGAAAATAAGGGGTCGCAAAAACCCTTCGGCCGGAGGCCGCGCTTTACTCGAAGGCTGAAGAAGATTATCATGATATTTAACTTGCTTGACAGGCTAGGGAGCCGGGGGCCGAGCGCACAATTTCGGGTCCACCGCGGGTGCAGGCTGACAATCCGCCGCCTGCCGCTGCCGGCGGGAGCGGTGAAGATCCGGGCCAGCCGGAGAGTCGCCGGAAATTATTATGAATGAACGTGATCACCAGGGGCCAGGAATCGGTTCAGCGCCGTCCAGCCACAATGGCGACGGCACGGAAAAACCAGGGGAGCTGTCGTCCGGCCCGGTTCAGTCTGCCGCCAACCCGGGGAATGACCAGTTGAAGAAGAAAGTCCGCCAGATAATCGCCGCCACCCCGGAGGTCCGACCGGAGAAAGTCGGCCCCTTGAAGCAGGCCATAGAGCAGGGCACCTACGAGATCGACGCCCGGAAAGTGGCCAACGCCCTCATCACCAAGCTGATCCTGGACCCCTGAGACCCCGCGGGTTAGTCCGCAACCCAGTCTTCCGGGGTTTCGCCCGTTTCACTCTGTCAACATTTCAGGATGAACCTAAAGGCGCGCTCAAGGTGCGCCATGGCTCATCACTTCCCGGCAGCTAATCCCGCCTCAGCACCCTCACGCGTTGGAGCAGTAGCCGCGCGGCTTCTTCCACTTCGGCCAGGGTGGTGGGATAGCCTATGCTGAAGCGCACCGCGCCCCGGGCCACCGCCGCGGGTACGCCCATGGCAGCCAGCACCGGGGAGATGGCCTCCTGGCCGGCGTGGCAGGCCGAACCCAGGGAGGCGGCCAGATCCGGGACGCCCGCCATCAGCTCGCCACCCGAGAGCCCCGGAAACGAGACGTTTAGGGTGGTGGGGAGGCGTTCCACTTCCGGGCCGTTCAAGATCAGGCCTGGGACTCCGGCCCTGAGCAGGTTGTGAAGCCGGTCCCGCAGACTTTGGAGGTGCGCAGTGACGCCGGGGAGGCGTTGCCGGGCCAGGCGGCAGGCTGCCCCCAGGGCCACCATATAGGGCACGTTTTCAGTGCCGGCCCGGCGGCCGCCTTCCTGGGAGGCCCCGTGGAGCAAGGGGACCAAGTTGCTTCCGGTCCGCATGTACAGGGCGCCAACGCCTTTGGGGGCATAGAACTTGTGCCCCGCCACGGTGAGAAAATCCACCTGCAACTCATCTACGTTGACGGGGAGCTTGCCGACGCTCTGGGCCGCGTCGGTGTGGAAGGGCACCCCGGCTTCCCGGGCCAGGGCGCCGATCTCCCGCAGGGGCTGCAGCGTGCCGGTCTCGTTGTTGGCGTGCATGACGCTGATGAGGATGGTGTCGGAAGTCAAAGCCCGGCGCACCTCGTCCGGGTCCAGGCGGCCGGTCCCATCCACCGGCAAAATCGTAATCTGGAACCCCTGGGATTGCAGATAGCGGCAGGGGGCCAGGACCGCGGGGTGTTCGGTGACCGCGGTGATGATCTGCCCGCGGCCATGATGCGCGGCCAGGCCTTTGAGCACGGTATTGTTGGCTTCGGTGGCGCCGCTGGTGAAGACGATGTCTCCGGCGTCGCAGCCCAAGAGCGCGGCCACTTCCTCCCGGGCCCGGCTCACCGCGTCCCGGGCCTTGAGCCCCAAGGCATAGTCGCAACTGGGATTGCCGAATTCGGCTTCCAGATAAGGCCGCAGGGCCCGGAAGACTTCCGGGGCCACGGGGGTGGTGGCGTTGTAATCCAGATAGATCATAGGCAATAATATTAACGGATCATGCAAATATCCGCATTTTATTCATGAAAGGGCCAGAACCCGCTTAAGAGCCTCACCGATCTTTTCCAAGTCTTCGGGGCTCATCTCCTCAATCCAGGCGGATAGGCGGGCTTTATCTATGGCCCTGACCTGATCGCAAACCGCCCTCACTTCTTGGCCCAGGCAGCGGACGCTTACGGTAATGGGCGGTTTCGCCACTCCGCCCCGGGAGAGGGGGATCACCAGCACGGTTCGACGGGCTTGATTGAGGGGAGAGGCGCCCACCAGAACGCAGGGACGAACTTTTTTGATCTCCGCTCCTTGGGTGGGATCCAAGTTGGCCCAGAAGACGTTACCACGTTTCAGGTTCGATTCCGTCGCCAACGCTTATGTCCCAATCAGCCATTTCAGCCCGCAGTTGCTCATCCTGTTCCACGGCCAGGGCGCATTCATAGAGCTCCCGTTCCCGCCGCCGGACTTCTGCCTCCAGGAGGTCAGCCACTACCTTGCTGCGTTGGCGAGCCGGAATCACGGCTTTCATCCTGGCATATAAGTCATTTGATAATGAAACCAAGACCTTCACAGTGCATCTCCTATTGGATATAATATATCCAATATCTTTTTAAATCAAGCCGGTTTTTTTCAGGCGTTGTCTCTTATAGCTATCAAACCAGCCAAAGGCTCTTCCGCCTTGACAGACTTCAGATAGACGCTAAGATTAGGCAAGAGTTCAAACCGTCTAATTTTGACCTACCATGAGCCGGTCGCTATCTCCCACCTTCTATCGCCTGGGCCGCTGGTTTTGCCGGCAGACCGTGGGGCGCGTTTTCGCGCTCAGGGTGGAGGGCCTGGAATACCTGCCGGCTCAAGGCCCGGCCATAATCTGCCCCAAGCACCAGCGCTGGGAAGACATCCCCCTGGTCGGCATGGCGCTGCCGCCGCTGTTGCACTACATCGCCAAAGTGGAGCTGTTCCAGCAGCCCGTGGTGCGGGAGGTGCTGCGGGCCTGGGGCGGCGTGCCGGTGGACCGGCAGAACCCCCGGGCGACGCTGTCGTCCTTCAAGCGCCTGCTACCGCTGTTGGGCCAGGGGGCGTACATCGTGCTCTTCCCCGAAGGCACCTACTTCAAGGGGCGGGTCGGCCCCGGCAAACACCGCCTGATTCAACTGCTCCTCAAATTACAGAACCAGGACGGCCTGGGGTACCTGCCCTTTGTCCCGGTGGGGGTGGCCTATGAACCCCAGGGCCGGGGGTATACGGTGCGCGTCAAGGTGGGGCCTCCGTTGATTGCCCCCAGCCCCCGCCAGGCCCCCGCTCTGACCGAGGCCCTCATGGCCAGCATCGGCCGGTTGTCGGGCTTTTAATCCGCTTTCGCCTCCTATTTTTTCCCATGAAAATACCGCACCAGGGGTGATTTCCCCGGAAAACGCCTTATCTTTTTACAGCATAAAGTATTTCATCATAAGACGCGGGTGAACCGATAGATGGGGTGCAGGACAGCCACCTCCGGCTGTTCCTAATGAAGAGAATGGTGCCCGGTGCGCACCCTGAATAAGGCCGATAGCCAAAAGGTGAAACCATGCGAAAGGGCTGGCAATTTCTGTCGTGGAGATGGTGGGTGGTGCATTTTCTCGGTTTTACCCTGATTTATACCGCCGGGCGCCTGACCGCCGCGTGGGTGAAAGGGTAAGCATGAACCGTTGGCTGACGCACGTGCTCTTTCCCCGGCCCGGGTGGTTTATCCTGCACGCCGCCGCCATCGCTCTGCTCTTCGGGCTGGGCTATGTCGTGAAATTTTAGGGTGAATTCCTTGACCACCCAACGCCGTCAACTCTGGCTAGCCCTGGTGGCCCTGGCCGTGGGCGCCACCATGCTGCATTATCGGATTCATCCCCCGAACGACCTTACTTACTTGTGGCCCAACCTCTTTTCGGTGATCGACCTGGTGGGGGTGAGCGCCTTGTTCCTGTTCCGGCGCACCGCTCTGGTGGGTCTGCTGCTCAACAGCTTCATGGCCTACCTGGGAATCATCATGATGGCGGATTTTTCCGTGGCGGCCACCCTGGCAGGCCAGGTGAAGGTCATGCCCGGCCAGGACTTCATCGGCTGGCTACTCTTGACCACCTTCCCGGATATCATGGTCCTCTTGGCTGACTTTTTTATCGGCCTGGCCCTCTATCGGGCGATCTTAGCGGAGAAGTGAAATTGTTTTTGGGGGAGGGGGCTAAGGGCACCCGCCTTTACCCCCAAGCCTCCACCCCTAATCCCTTACAGGGGGGCTGGGATGGGAATTTGAGGGGAGGGCAGGGGACTCTTACGAAAATCGTCCCCCGACCCTTCCCTTAAGTTTTTAAAAGCCTGTCTGCCGCGTGCAGGGCGTTTTTCAGGGCCAGGGCTTTTTCGACCACGGACATGGGGGTGGGTCCCAGGATGCGGATCATGGGTTCTTTGCCCCAATCGCCCCGGTCGTAGATCAGGTCGGGTGGCGGGGCGCCGGCCTTAAGTACCGAGGCCACGCCCCAGGCCAGGGTGCCGCCTTCCCGGGCCTTGATCTCAGGGGGTTCGGCGCCGCGGTCAAACGCGGCCACTTTAAGGTGAAGCAGGGGGGCCAGGTCTTCCAGGCCCTCGAAGAATTTGATATTCATGGCGCTCTTGAGGTCCGGGTGGGTGGCCATCGCGGTGAGAATGATGGCCGCGATATGGCGGGAGGCGCCGAAGGCCGGCGGCGCAGGGATGAGCAGGCCCTGGGTGGTCTTGATGATCCGTCCCGGAAAGGCGGCCACGTCTTGGGGGCCTTCCGGGTAAGGGGTGGCGTAACCCAGGTTGGTCATGACTTCCGGGATCAGGGGTGATAAATCCTCGTGCGCCAGGCGGGCGGCCGCGGCCTGCAAGCCGGCCAGGACCTGGGGCCGGGCCAGCTCCCGGGCGAAGGGCGCGTAAGGGTTCACCGGGCCCACGCCGCGGCCCAGGGGCAGGCCGTAAGCGAGGGCCTGGGCCGTGAGGGTGCGGGCCTGGTTCACCGCTTCGGGCAGGGCCAGACCCTGGGCCAGGCCGGCAGCGCAGGCCGACGCCAGGAGACAGCCGGAGCCGTGGTTGTGGGGCGCGTCCAGGCGTTTGCCGGGCAGGTGGTAGGCGTTGGTCCCGTCGGTGAGCACGTCCACGGGCTCCCCGGGCAGGTGGCCGCCTTTGGCCAGGACCCAGCGGGGCCCCTGAGATTGAAGACGGCGCGCCGCGGCTTCCAAATCCACCGGGGTGTCCGCCGGAAGCCCGGTGAGCCGGGCGGCCTCCGGGGCGTTGGGCGTCAGAAGAAAGGTCAGGGGGAAAAGTTCTTCTCTCAGCGCGGCGATGCCGGCCTCTTCCAGGAGCGGCAGGCCCCGGCCCGCGGCCAGCACCGGGTCCAGCACCACGGGGACGCCGTCGAGGGCCTGAAGCCGTGCCGCCACGAGGCGGACAATGGCAGGCGTGGCCAGCATCCCCACCTTGACCGCGGCCACGGGAAAATCGCTCAGCACCGCGTCCAGCTGCGCGGCCACCACCTCAGGGGCCACGGGGTGGACCGCGGTAACCCCCTGGCTGTTCTGGACGGTCAGGGCCGTGACCACCGTCAGGCCGTAGGCCCCCAGCAGGGTCATTGTCTTTAAGTCCTGTTGCAGGCCCGCGCCGGCGCCGGGGTCGGACCCGGCGATGATTAACACGGTTTTCATGGGTCCCCCTCCCCCTAGCCTTCTATCTTAGGTTAAGATGCGCTCTCCCCCGCACAGGCTAGAAAGCCTGTGCCACCAAACCTTCCGTAATCCACCGCTTATGGACTTAAGGTAATGCTCAGCCCGATGGGGGAGAGGGGAAAAAGGTGGATTTATTTTAACTGAAAACTGAAAACGGAAAACTGATAACCACATCATAACCTGCGGCCATGGGTCAAGCAGCGCCGGGCTTCAGCCACCAGTTCCCGGCGGTAGTCCCGGGTGAGATAGAGATTCCGGGCGATGCGCAACTCCGCCAGGGCCATATATAAGGGGTTGAGGCCATAAACGCGGCGAATCAGAGCGGGCTCCAGGTGCGCGGCCGCCAGATAGGCCCGGAAAAAATGGCCGATGGCCTCTTCGGCGCCATGCGGGTTGCCGGTCCGCCAGCCCCAGGCGTGCTTCAGTTCCCCGGCCAGCCAGGAGAGGTCCCAGAGGCGGTCGCCGAGGCGCAGCCGTTCCAGGTCCAGGGCCACGGCCCGGCCCTCGGGGAAGAGAAAGTTGGTGGGGGTGGCGTCCCCATGAATCAGCACCTGCCGGTCGCCAAAATCTCCGAAACGGTCTTGCCAGGCGGCGCGCTCAGACGCCAGGGTCTGGCGGTCCGCATGAGTCAGCAGCCCCGCCTCCTGTAGCTGCGCCATGAGCTTGTCCAGATAGACCAGGGCTGGGTCGGCGGATACCGGGCTGATCGGGACCGGCCGGGAGTGAAAGATGGCCAGGAGGCGGGCCAGCTTTTCCAGTCCGCTCCCCAGCGGGGCCCAGTCGCCCTGCCGCGCCGCGGCCAGGATGAGATGATCCAGGTCTGGGCCGGGCACGGCTTCGAGCAGCAGCCCCAGGGACAGGTCCGGCAGGCGGCCCAGGAGCGGCGGCACCAAGCCTTGGCCGTTG